>NZ_VPCP01000112.1:0-7191 GCF_013418145.1 Acinetobacter sp. YH12201
GAAAATGTATATCGTTGGCAGAAGAAATTATTTAGACCAATGATCAAAAACTTCATTGATGACTTTATTCTCGATAAAAATCATCTGCTACCACAGAGAATCTATAAATAATAGTGCGTAAGTCCTATTAAAGTGAAATTCACCTCCACCCGACAGTCAGGGTAGAGGTGAATTTCACAGATTTTAACCTTGTTGGTTTTGAATGTACTTTTTAATAATATCCAAAGGCGCACCACCACACGACCCTGCAAAGTAAGATCGTGACCATAAAACAGGCTTGGCATAGCTACCACGTAAATCTAAAAATTCATTCCTCATTTTTCTGCTTGTTACGGATTTTAAATTATTAACTAATTTACTGAGTTGAACTGTCGGTGGGTACTGAATAAGCATGTGAACATGATCTGCTTCACCATTACACTCTTTTAATTCTGCATCAAATTCTTTACATATCTCAGATACACACTCAATAAAATATTTATGGTGTAACTCACCTAAAATTTTCTTCCTGTACTTTGTAATAAATACCAAGTGTACGTGTAAATTAAAGACTGAATTGCGGTTTTTATATATTTCTGTCATTGATCGGGTGTTTATTTGGTGATAGTGTTATACATATATTACTACATGCACACTCATTGATGAAAATCAACAAAGCATACAAATTTAGGCTTTAGCCTAATCTGGAACAGGAGCTTGTTTTAAACAAGTTGCTTGGCTCTGCACGTTTTGTTTGGAATCAGGTTTTAGCCATTTCATTTGAAATGCTTGCCAAGAATGAACGCATCACCAAGGATAACCTGGTTAAGAAAATACCCGATCTCAGAAAAAAACCTGAATGTGCTTTTTTAGAACAGAGCTCAAATGGCGTTTCACTTCAACAAAAAGTTCGTGATCTTGGTGATGCTTGGGCTAGGTTTTTCAACCCAAAAGAACAAGCCAAATTAAAGCAAAAACCATTTAAAGCCAAAAAACCAAGATTCTTTAAGTTGACCGATGATACTGAGCTTCAACTTAGACCACTTATGCCGCGATTCAAAAAGAAATCTGATGGTTATGATTCAATTCGTATTGTTCAATTTGATAGATATTGTTGGGTCAAAGGTAATCAAGTTAAGTTACCCAATGATATTGGTGTTGTGAAATTCAGAAAATCACAAGATATTCTTGGCACAATCAAAAATGTCACAATCTCAAAGCATGTTGGTAAGTGGTACATATCTTTTGGTGTTGAAAGTACAATAGAAGCACCAATCCATCCATCAAAATCAGCGATTGGCATTGATTTAGGCGTTAAAAAGTTACTTACAACATCCAATGGTGATGTATTTAAACCAATCAATAGTTTTAAAGCCAATCAAGTAAGGTTGGCTAGGCTTCAACGCAAGTTGAGAAAGAAAACCAAGTTTAGTCAAAATTGGAAAAAACTAAACTTAAAGATCAATAAATTACACCATCATATTGCCAATATTCGGCATGACTACTTGCATAAAGTCACGACAACGCTCAGCAAAAACCACGCAATGATCGTCGTTGAGGACTTAAAAGTAGCCAATATGTCGAAGTCAGCAAAAGGTACAATCGAGAACAAAGGAACGAATGTAAAAGTTAAGTCAGGCTTGAACAAGTCAATCCTGGATCAAGGTTGGTCGATGCTTGTCGATATGTTGGATTACAAGCAACAATGGCGAGGTGGTTTACTCGTTAAAGTTGATCCTAGATATACAAGTCAGACTTGTAGCTCATGTGGTCACGTTGCAAAAGAAAACAGGCTCACTCAGGCAAACTTTAATTGTGTCGAGTGTGGCTTTAGCGAGAATGCGGATATTAATGCTTCTCGTAACATTTTGGCGGTAGGACATACCGTTTTGTCTGTGGAGGGTGGATGCGGTAAAGGTCGCCCTGTGAAGCAGAAAGCAAGTGAAATCCGTGAGGAAGTCACCTAAGAGCTTTTGCTTTTAGAATCCCTGAGAAACGAGTTTCGCAAGGAGCTAGTCGAAAGTGGAGGGAGTATGTCAAACTTTTACTTTTTCAATTTTAGGCTGTTCCTGGGCTAAAGCCTGATGGGCACTGGTAGCTGCCGGTAAAATCACGTTAAATGTCGTGCCTTCACCTTCTGTAGAATCTACAAAAATTTGCCCATGGTTCAAATCAATAAAACGCTTACACAAGACCAGGCCCAGACCGGTACCTTTTTCTCCTGCAGTCCCTTTAATACTGACCGTAACCGACTGCTGGAACAGCTGATCCATTTGCGCCCGACTCATCCCCAGACCGGTATCCCGTACATAAATATGCACCCCTGTTTCGGACTCATTTGCATGAATGATGACGCGCCCCGTACCATCGGTCGGGGTGAATTTCAAAGCATTCGAAACTAGGTTCTGTATCACTGAAGTAATCATGTTGATATCGGCATAGACCTTGATGCCTTCCTCAATCTGGTCAATTAACTGAATATTTTTCTTTACCGCCAAACTATGTAATACGTCACAAACAATCTTGCTTGACTGTTTTAATTCAAAATTAATGGGATGATAAATGAAACGTCCGCCTTCAGCCATTGCCCAGTTCAGCAGGCTTTCCAGCAGGTTATAAGTCGATTGTGCCGTATCATACAAATATTCAGCAATATTCTGTATGCTGGATTCATCCAGTGTTTCACGCTCTTGCGCCAGCACTTCTGAAAAGCCGAGCAAACCATGAAATGGGGCTCTCAGGTCATGGGCAATAATCTGGAAAAACTTGGTTTTACTGAAATTGAGCGCCGCTTGCTGCTCATACATTTCCTTCAGTTCAGCATGATCTGCCTTCAGTTCAATCATATGGATCAGACTGTTGGTCAAGTCACTGACATTGGTAATACTTTCAGGATGAAACGGTTTTTTCTGCTGATCAAAAAAAAGCGCCTGACCAATTGAAGTACCGTTACTTAAACGCAAATCAAAAGCCAGATAACGCTTGGCCTCTACGCCGAATTGACTCATATGCTGCACCAGATTCGGATATTGGCTATGCTGATGATCAATGAAATTACGCCCTTCAAAATAATGGCTTAAACCGGTTTCATCAGGCGAGCAAAAGGCCTTAAAACCATGCTTGGAGGAATACCAGATATAAGGCTCATGATGAAAAGCCAGTACCGCCTGTTCAGCACCAAGCATGTTGCGGGAAAACCTTAAAAAACGCTCAAGCTGATTCGTTGCTGTAAAAACGCCTAACAATAGTGAGATTTTACATGCACTAAGCTGCTCAGTTTCCGAGCCTATTTCAAGCAACTGCATTTTCATATTTGATTCATCCAATCACTATTATTTGTTGTTTTAAAGAAATAATTATCATGTTTCATCTTATTAACAAAGTTTCATATTGAAGACAATGAATAAAGACAAACAGTGACAATTTATACCCAATATTGACTCTAGTTTTCACCTTGGCATCAAAAGCATACCGCAATTCTATTCAAACAATAAAAAACCAATCTATTATTAATCACTTATATTGTTTGAATATATATCCCGAGGGTCGGACTCGAAGCGAAAATCTAAAGCTATCCTTAATCAACATTTGACTACAATAGCATGGTTTCCAGTTTTCATCGGGACAGTCCGATGATTAAGTGTTTAGCTCATCATCCATTTGTTAAACACGGCACAATTGATCAGCTCATCATTCAATTGTTCAGGCATACTCTATGTTACAGAAATCATCGTAGAGCAAATTGCCATATTTCTTGCGCAAAAATTGAAAAATCATCTTTTTTAGCCTTGCTGTTTTTTTGAGTCTCCCTCTTAACGCATTTCCTGTTTCTCTAGGACTGTCCTGTTCAAATACTGCTGCTCAGAACAGCTATTCATTTATTTAACTTCTTCTTTTACATCAGATCTGCAACCCATTTTCGATGACAGTAATGATTATGATTGTTGCCAGCACACTTTTCAGCGCAGTCATGAATAACAATAATAAATGCTTATCTCCCCCAAATAATTGTCCAATCAATCTAAGAAAAATTTACCTCTTCTTCCCCGCTAGATAATTTATTTCCATGATACCCAACATGTCCTAAGTAATTAGTTTATAAATCGGCAAAAAATCGCTCGCCGGTTTTTTTTTATGCAGGAGGTATTCATACAAATAAGTTATTGATAATAATAAATTATATAACTTATTAAGCAAGATTCTCTACTTATATGACCAAATACGGGGAGTTGCCACATGAGAGACCGGAAGCCTCACCCCGATTCGAAAAATAACTAAATTTCACGTAGAATAGGGGGATTGGTGAACAACACTGATGTATACAAATTTTCAGCCAAAGACCAATATGCAAGATATTGCTGTTCGGCTGAGGTGCAAATAAGCGCCAATACTTTTAATGTTTTATTTAAGCAAACCGGTTCGCAGAACTGAGCCAAAAGCTCGGTACTGACAAACTCAATCTAAAGCAAGGGGCTATATATGGCTGGTGGAAAGTCAAAAATCATTTACACATTGACCGACGAGGCGCCACTATTGGCGACCTACTCCCTGCTGCCGATCATTGAAACCTTTACCAAGCCAGCTGGTGTAGAGATTGTTAAAAAAGACATCTCTGTAGCCGTACGTGTGCTTGCAGAATTTACGGACTTCCTCAGCGATGAGCAAAAAGTACCGAATACCCTGGCAGAGCTTGGCAATCTCACACAAGACCCAGACACTAATATCATTAAACTCCCAAATATTAGTGCGTCAGTTGGCCAGTTGATAGCTTGTATCAAGGAACTTCAATCGAAAGGCTACGCTCTTCCTGACTATCCGGAAAACCCGGTGACTGAGGAAGAAAAAGCAATTAAAACACGTTACAGCAAATGCCTCGGTTCTGCTGTAAACCCGGTTCTGCGTGAAGGTAACTCTGACCGTCGCGCGCCGACTGCTGTAAAAAATTATGCGAAAAAACACCCGCACTCAATGAGCGAGTGGAAACAATGGTCACAAACTCACGTTTCACACATGGATGAAGGCGACTTCTACCACGGTGAAAAATCAATGACACTTGACCGTGCACGCAATGTAAAAATGGAACTCATCACCAAGTCTGGTGAAAGCATTGTTCTCAAGCCGAAACTTGCTTTGCTTGATGGTGAAATTATTGACTCAATGTTCATGAGCAAGAAAGCGCTTTGCGATTTCTATGAAAAAGAACTTGAAGATTGCCGTGAAGCAGGCATTTTGTTCTCTTTACACGTTAAAGCAACCATGATGAAAGTTTCACACCCGATTGTATTCGGTCACTGTGTGAAAATTTACTACAAAGATGCATTTGAAAAACACGGTAAACTGTTCGACGAATTAGGCATTAACGTAAACAACGGTATGGCTAATCTTTACGAAAAGATTGCAACCTTACCAGAGTCACAGCGTGACGAAATCATCCGTGACCTGCACGCGTGTCAAGAACACCGCCCAGCACTGGCGATGGTTGACTCAGCTAAAGGCATCACCAACTTCCATTCTCCTAACGACATCATTGTAGATGCTTCTATGCCTGCAATGATCCGTGCCGGTGGTAAAATGTGGGGTGCTGATGGTAAACAGTATGATGCTAAAGCAGTCATGCCTGAATCTACATTCGCACGTATTTACCAGGAAATGATCAATTTCTGTAAATGGAATGGTAACTTCGACCCACGTACCATGGGTACTGTGCCAAACGTTGGTTTGATGGCACAAAAAGCTGAAGAATACGGTTCACACGACAAGACATTCGAAATTCCTGAAGCAGGTATTGCGAACATCACTGACCTTGAAACAGGTGAAGTGTTGATGTCACAAAACGTGGAAGAAGGCGATATCTGGCGTATGTGTCAGGTGAAAGATGCTCCGATCCGTGACTGGGTGAAACTTGCAGTAACTCGTGCACGTAACTCTGGCATGCCTGCGATCTTCTGGCTTGACCCGTACCGTCCACATGAAAATGAACTAATCAAGAAAGTACAAAAATACTTGAAAGATCACGACACAACTGGTTTAGACATTCACATCATGTCTCAAGTTCGTGCAATGCGTTATACGCTTGAACGTGTTGCTCGCGGTCTGGATACCATTTCTGTAACAGGTAACATTCTTCGTGACTACCTCACAGACTTGTTCCCAATCATGGAACTGGGTACTTCTGCAAAAATGTTGTCTATCGTACCGTTAATGGCCGGTGGTGGCATGTACGAAACTGGTGCTGGTGGTTCTGCACCTAAACACGTACAACAACTTGTAGAAGAAAACCACTTGCGTTGGGATTCTTTAGGTGAGTTCTTGGCACTTGCAGTGTCATTAGAAGAAATGGGCATTAAAGAAGACAACGCTCGTGCGAAACTTCTTGCGAAGACACTTGATGCTGCGACTGGTAAATTGCTTGACAATGACAAGTCTCCATCACGTCGTACTGGCGAGCTAGATAACCGTGGTAGTCACTTCTACCTGGCTAAATTCTGGGCTGAAGAGCTTGCTACACAAGACGAAGATGCTGAGCTTAAAGCGAAGTTTGCTCCTCTTGCGAAAGCACTTGCCGAAAACGAAGAGAAAATCGTTGCTGAACTTGCAGAAGTACAAGGTAAGGCTGTAGATATCGGTGGTTACTTCGCTCTTGATCAAGAGAAAGTAAATGCAGTAATGCGTCCAAGTGCTACCTTTAATGCTGCACTTGCTTCAATCTAAGCTTTTCCAGAACTGACGAAAGTTAGTGATGTAAAAAACCGGCGTTTAGGCGCCGGTTTTTTATTGTCATCAAAAACTTTAAGACTCTAAATTAAAGTATGATGCATCATAAAACTGATCAACATACTGCGATACATTATTAATTTTAAAATTGTTAAATATTTCTCTCCCTCTAAAATCTTCCAAAAGATCGGGATACAATGGAGCTATAAAAAAAAGTAGCATTTGCTCAGATGTTGATATCAATCCTTTCAAGACGTTCATGTATAAATTTTTTTCTTTATCTGTGAGACCCGCATTATCTACAAGGAGATAAATACTTTTATAAATTTTAAAATATGAATATATTGAAAGCACTGCTTTCTTATTATTAATTTTCCTCTGTACACGACAAATTTCATAGGATCCTTGTCCTATCAGGCTTTTTCTTTCTTAAAATTGCTAGCACTTTCTTAAATTCTTCTTTTTTTCCAAAACCAATCAAACGTAGAATAGCCATTT
>NZ_VPCP01000113.1:0-6943 GCF_013418145.1 Acinetobacter sp. YH12201
CATGAGAAAGCCCATATAAATGGGTAGTGTACAAGTTGCTGTAGAAGCATTTTTAATTCGTCTGATCACAGATACTTTATAAAGTATTTTAATACTTTTTTGAATCCGTCAATGCGTAAGTCCTATAACAGCTTTCTGAGCTTTACGACTTGGCATATTTTTGTTTGTTCGGGAACGTTTATTCTGTTTCTCCAACTCTTCATGCTGTTGCTGGATATGCGCCAGGACTGAACCTAACCGTTTATTTTCAACTACTTCATTTTGCTGCAGCCCAGCCAATTTATTGAAGATGCTGTAGTTGATCCTCCGACCTTCATGCATGAGGGCCACAGTTCCATCCGGATACTCTAGAAATGAAATGTATTGCCCAACTAATTTCTGGTTCAATTCAGTTGGTTCAAGCAGATAAATACACTTGTCATACGTCAGGGTTAGATTCTTGGTGACCTTACGCGGTTCCTGCCAGGTAAAAATATCATCCAGTTCAAGATCAGATTCGGTTAATGGTCGATGTAAATTCTTTGAGTTTCGCGCGCATTTCGCGAACTTCTGATTGAAATGCTCAATAAAGCAGGGTAGCCATGCATTGGCTTCGGCAATCGAACCGATGCCTTCTAACCGCATCTCCTTGATCAGACGGTCCTGAAGGGTTCTATTCGCTCGCTCTACGCGACCTTTGGCCTGTGGGGAGTTGGCGAAGATAATATCAATGTTTAATTCGTTGAGAATCCGGCCAAATTGCGTGATCTGGCTGTCCTGACTGGATTTCTGGTTCACTCTGAATACCGAATGTTTATCGCTATAAAAGGCCAGCGGCTTGCCGTATTGCTCAATGTAGGCTCTGGTCGAAAGCATATAGTCAAAGGTGGTTTCAGCCTCACAAAAGCGCAGATGCAACAGCTTTCCAGTGGCATCATCGATATAAACCAGCAAACAGCATTTGGCGGCTCGTCCTTCAAACCAGTCATGATATGAGCCATCAATCTGGATCAGCTCACCGAAGCAATCACGGTTATATCTAGGCTGATATGGGCGTTTCAGTCGTTTGGATCGAGGAATCCAGAGCTCATTGGCCGTCATCCAGCGACGAAGCGTTTCTACCGGGAGATTCAGGCCGAACATGCTGCTGAGCTTCTCATGAGCCAAGGTTGGGCCAAAGCCCAGCAAATGTTCAGAAATAATGGAAAGGCATTCAGACTTTACGGCTTCATCATGGCGACGATGACCCGGTTGACCACGGCTGGCATGCACCAGACTTGAAACACCGTCTTGATTGAGCTTGTGCAATAACCGGGTTATTTGACGGGTTGAAAGATTCAGGATTTCAGCAGCACGGACTTGGGTAATACGATGATCTCGAACGTCTTGCAGCACTGCAAGACGTTGAATTTCTTTATCAGACATAGTGATCAGCATCTATATTTATATCCAGTCCATGATGGTAAAAACCATCATAAACCAGACATTTTTATTGGTGAGAATATAGACACTTTAAATGGGTTCTAACATTGTTTGTTATTCCCAAGTAGAAATGTCCTACCTAATAACCAAATAGAAATGTCCTATACAGACATTTCCAAGTCAAGCACAGGATTCAAATTTCGTTCTTTGATTGCTGTTTTCTGTGCACGTCTGCTTGGCATCTTTTGAGAACGATTGCGTTTGTTTTGTTGTTCCAGTTCTTCATGCTGTTGTTGAATATGATTCAGAACAGCACCCAACCGTTTATTCTCAACAATCTCTCGCTGATTCAGCTGACTTAATTTATCGAAGAGGCTGTAATTGATCTTTCGGCCATCATGCATGATGGCTACAGTACCATCCGGATATTCCAGAAACTCAAGATATTTACCGATTAACCTCTGATTTTCTTCTGTCTTCTCTAGGAGATATACGCATTTATCATAAGTAATGGTCAGGCTATTGGTGACTCTGCGGGGTTCACGCCAGGTAAAAATATCATCTAATTGCTCAGCTGTTTCGGTGGCAGAGCGGTGTAAGTTCTTAGGATTAAAGGCCATCTTTGCAAACTTGAGATTGAACTGCTCAATAAAGCAGGGCAACCACTTATTCGCATCGGCAATCGAACTGATACCTTCCAGACGCATCTCCTTAATCAGACGATCCTGAAGTGTCCTGTTGGCCCGTTCCACACGTCCTTTGGCCTGAGGGGAGTTAGCGAAGATGATATCGATATTCAGGGTACTGAGTACGCGTCCAAACTGGGTAATCTTGGTGTCTTTCTTGCTGCTTTGATTCACCCTAAAGACTGAATGTTTGTCGCTGTAAAACGCTAAAGGCTTACCATGCTGTTCAACATACAAGCGTGTCGAAATCATATAGTCAAAGGCTGATTCTGATTCACAGAAGCGTAAATGCTGCAATTTTCCTGTGGCATCATCAATAAACACCAGTAGGCAGCATTTAGCAGCGCGTCCTTCAAACCAGTCATGGTGTGAGCCATCGATTTGTACCAGTTCACCATAACAGTCCCGATTGTAACGAGGCTGATATGGACGTTTCAGGCGCTTGGAGCGAGGAATCTATAAATTGGCTGCAATCATCCAGGAACGCAGTGTTTCCACTGAAATCTTAAATCCATGAACAGTGGTGAGCTTTTCATGCGCTAAAGTGGGTCCGAAACCATGGAATTGCTCAGCGACAAGATTGAGGCACTTGAGCCTGATTTCTTCAGGAAGCCTGGAGTTGCTGGTTCGGCCACGACCGGCATGCGCTAATACAACTGGGCCTTGAGCTTTGTATTTCTGCAGTAAGCGTCTGATCTGACGTTCTGAGATATGAAGTAGCTGAGCAGCCTGGGATTGAGTTATGCGTTGATCGCAGATTTCCTGCAAAACCGACAATCGTTTAAGTTCTTTATCCGACATAGACACCAACATATCAAACCGTCCGCTAACGAAATTGCAAAAGTGCATATTCTAAAAGCGGACATTTTTACTTTGGAGAAACCGGACATTTCTATTTTGGAGTTACAATTGTTATTTCGTATAACGTACATTATGTTAAATATTATGAGATTAGGCTCAAAGAGAGGAAATGCTAGAGGTTGCGAATCTGTGAAATTTCCTCTGGTGAAATTCCTAGTGACTCTAAAAATTTCTGATGCTCTTCAGGCTCCATTTCTTCAAATTTTTGATGCCACTTCATCATATCTTCTTTTGATAAACCCGCAGCAGTCATAATTTCTACCCATTTCGCTTTATTCATGAACTTTTCCTTTAATAAAATTGATTTTTTTAATAACTCAATGATAGCTTTTTGCTGACCCCTTAAGTTATTAATCTCTTTCTCCAATGCCCTAAAATGATTTTCCAAGATTTGACCTTGGGATATGCTACACGGTTCTAAAAGCAAGCGGATATCTGAAATTGATAGTCCGTAAGCGCGATAAGAGACTATACTTTTCAGTCGCTCGATCTCACTTTCACCGTACCATCTGTAACCATTTTCAGCTATAAATCTAGGTTTTAATAAATCCTGTTTCTCATAATAAAGAACGGTGGTTCTCGATAAATTGAGACTTTTAGCTAAGCGGGTTACAGTAAGCATATTTTTTGTCATTCGTTCATTGTTCAATTAAGGTAAACCCTTTACTTATAGACAGGTCAATCTTGAAAAATTATTTATTTCACAAATTAAGGATACCCAAAACACAGTCATTTTTATTTTAGGCTGACAGCTCATCATCGCTCCTCAGCTATCGATGAAATAAAATATGTAACTGATTTCAACCCGATATAAAATAAAATTTTGATGAATTACAGGGAATGCACATGGTCTGGCTTATTGCTAAGTATGCGCTCACAGCTGGGATGGTAATACTTATTTCAGAAGTGGCCAAACGTAGTGACCGTTTAGGCGGGTTGATCGCAGCCTTACCGATTGTAACGGTACTGGTGCTGATATGGATGAAACTTGAGCATCAAGATCCACAGAAAATTTCAAATCATGCTTGGTACACTTTTTGGTATGTGGTGCCGACCTTACCGATGTTTTTAGCATTTCCCCTCCTGTATCAGCGTTATGGATTTTGGCCAGCTCTAGCCCTTTGTTGTGTAATGACCCTTGTTATTTTCCTGGCATGGGCCGCTATCTTGCACCATTTCGGTATTGATTTAATGTAAAGGATGAAACGATTACTCACATTGAATCAGAATAAATCTTTTTTTACGGAAATGTTCATTTCGCTAAAACCCACAATCTTAGAGATTATCAAAAGCCTTGTAGAGATCAGTAGATTTTTCAAGATGCCCACTCTTTAGATAATTGAAAGTGGAACGACATGATATGAATAAGCATCATTGGGAAACTGTGTATACCAAACTCTGGCGTTTATATTCCCCTTCTATGATTAACCCCATCAAGTAGGAAAAGCATTCAAAAAATAGCATTGATTAGAGCTTAACTTTAAGATCTGAAGATTATCTGAATCTTAATTTGACTACCAGTGAACGAAATACCCATGATATCAAGCCTGAATATGGATGCAGTCCTGGATTGATGGCTATTTAAAGCAATTTATTCAAAATGGCAGGGATAGGTATGGATATGGATTTATATTCGCTATTGTCTCGCTCAATTAAGGTTTAGTCATCCTATATTGACTATAATCATTTGGATAACAGCAAGAGAGTTTATTGTGCGCCATTCTTATCATATCGAAAAACATTATATTGAACGTGCTGGATGGTTACGTGCAGCGGTGCTGGGGGCAAATGACGGGATTATTTCAGTCACCAGTCTGGTGGTGGGAATTGCAGCCAGTGGCGCATCTACCCATACCCTACTGGTGACCTGTATCGCCGGATTGATCTCTGGGGCTGCATCAATGGCTGCAGGTGAATATATTTCGGTTAAATCCCAGCAGGACATTGAACAGAATGATCTGGAGATGGAACAACGTGAACTGCAACGCCATCCCGAACATGAATTGAATGAGTTAAAAAATATTTATATACAACGCGGATTACAACCCACTTTAGCTGAAGAAGTCGCCCGCCAGCTGACCGCACATAATGCTTTAGATGCCCATGCTCGTGATGAAATTGGTATTTTAGATCATACCTCTGCACAGCCCTTTCGCGCTGCGTTTTCTTCAGCCACTGCATTTACAGTCGGTTCACTCTTTCCTTTAATTTCAATCATGTTGATGCCTGAGCAATATTTAGAGAAAGGCGTGATGCTGATTGGGGTATTAAGTCTTGGCATTATGGGTGCACTGGCCAGTTATGTAGGCGGAGTCAGCATCTGGAGAGGTTCAATCCGGGTAATGCTTTGGGGCATTATCGCGATGCTATTCAGCTCCTGGATCGGATCATTATTTAATGTGAGCGTGGCATAAGATCGCTTTTTATATGTTCCCCCACTCGCTCTACCCATGATGGGTTTGACATCCTCACCGCCCTTTAAGGACGGTGATTCCTACTGCTAGATCATGCCCAAGCACAAGTATGTTCTTAGCACTGTTCAGGTCCATCAGCGGGGATAGAACAATACTCCATAACCCATTCAATAAAGGCTTATGTCTTTTAAAATATCGCCTTCACTACGGCATATATGATTATGCAGTAGCCGAATGAATCCACTTGCGATTATGCTGCGAGGACATCACGCTTTTCTGACTAGATAAACCCTTAGGTGAATAATAATGATTGATAAAAATATCCCGCTCACCGATTTACACCGCCATCTCGATGGCAATATCCGTCCGCAAACCATTTTAGAACTGGGGCAGCAATTCCAGATTCAACTGCCTGCCAACACCCTGCCGGAACTACTACCGCATGTTCAAGTCATGGATAATCAGCCAGACCTGCTGAGCTTCCTAAACAAACTGGACTGGGGCGTGAAAGTCTTGGGTGATTTGGAAGCCTGCCGTCGTGTCGCATGGGAAAATATGCAAGATGCAGCACAACAAGGTTTGGACTATGTCGAAATGCGCTTTTCTCCCTTTTATATGGCGATGAGCCATCAACTTCCACTGGCTGGGGTAGTCGAAGCCGTGATTGATGGCGTTCAGCAAGGCAGCCGTTACTTGGATCTTCCTGCTAAGCTCATCGGTATTATGAGTCGTACCTTTGGGCAGGCTCGCTGTCAGCAAGAACTGGATGCCTTACTGACTCATCGTGACCAGATTACCGCACTAGATTTGGCAGGTGATGAACTGGGCTTTCCAGGGGAACTGTTTATTGATCATTTCAAGCGAGCTCGTGATGCAGGCTGGCACATCAGCGTCCATGCAGGTGAAGCCGCTGGTGCAAGCAGTATTTGGCAAGCGATTCAAACCCTCGGTGCAACCCGTATCGGGCATGGGGTGAAAGCTGTGGAAGATGCAAAATTACTAGATTATTTAGTTAAATATCAGATCGGGATTGAGTCCTGCATTACCTCAAATCTGCAAACCAGTACCGTTGCCAATATTGCTCAACATCCGCTTAAAACCTTTCTTGAACATGGCATTTTAGCCACGATTAATAGTGACGATCCTGCGGTTGAAGGCATTGATATTCAACATGAATATTTACACGCAGCACCACAGGCAGGCTTGTCCGAAGCACAAATCCGACAAGCGCAGCAAAACGGTTTGAGCATCGCCTTTTTATCCGCTCAGGAAAAACAGCAACTTCAAGAGAAAGTATCGCAGCGTAACGCCTTTTCAGGAATCAATTACAGGGATTGATGCAAATCAGTCATCATCTGTTTCTTATTGTCATCAGAATACCCCTCGTTTTCATGCACAATATATTGATTTTTATAAAATTTATTAATTAGCAAAGACTTAGAAGTTATTAAATTAGCTTTGTACACGACAAAAAAAGATAACTCATTGAAATAATGGCATAATACTTGTTTTCTGACGACGAATATGATGACACATTTCAATGAGTTACATCTCATCTTAAACAAATATCTAAAGTGGAAC
>NZ_VPCP01000114.1:0-6887 GCF_013418145.1 Acinetobacter sp. YH12201
TTAGCAACAGGAGGTGTTGTTGAATATATATCCATGTTCATGGATTAAGTCCCCACTTGTTTTTAGGTGGGAACTAAATTAAGGCTTATAGGATCGCTTGGTAAGGCTGTGTTAGCCGGATGCTTACGTAATTCTTTACGCTATGTTGCCAGTAAAGATCAGTACGCTACAAAAAACCTTAAAACAATAAGTCAGTATTGACCATAGAACTGGAACAACAATAATCATTAAAACAACTTTCGCAGCTCTGCAACTTTACTTAGACTATTAATTTTTATCTAAACAATTGTTTTAAAAATATTTTATATAAATAATTGGTATATTTTCAGCAAACAACCCTTAATTGTTGCTAAACAATTTCATTTTAGCTGCGTGCGATTCATTTTCGGATCAAATAGACCATTGCGCATGGTTCCCTGATCATCCAGCAGGGTGAATTCAATGCGATCAAATTCGGCAGATTGAGGAGCCTTCTCTAAGGGATAGATACGATTCGCTTGTGCAGGGGTCATCATATCCATCTGTTTTTCAACAACTCTGGATTGATGACCCTGAATCACTTTTAGTCCGGTAAATGAAATGTGGTAGGGTGTAGGGTTATGACAAACTAAAAACCTCTGCCCTGCAGATTGTTGTAAGGAAAAGCGTAACTGTGCAGCAATTTGTTCAATATTCATTTTGGCCAAGTTGGCTGGGCGATAGAAAATTTTCAGCTGGGTATTCATCGCCAGATCTAAACGTGCCTGATTTGCGCTGACTAGCTGACTTTGTTCAGGGGGCTTACCCGCAATTTCATAAAGATTGAGCCAATAGACTGATTCACGATCGGCAGGCATGGCGTCACCATTCTGCACAATGCGTATTGCCTGTATACCCTTAGGATTCATCTTAAATATTGCCGGCAACACTATAAAAGGGGCTTTGGCAAGATCGAGATTGCCCGAGCCATCATCTACCCATGTTTGCACAATAATTGGGTAGTCATTGCTATTGGCCAGTAGCAATGATTGTGCTCCGCTCTGCTCTGCATAAATGACCCGGCTAGAGGCAGGCACAATACCTGCCTGTGCAACAATACTGTGAGCGAATAAGCTTATGTAACATAAGTGTAGAATGGACTTCATTGCATTTTTACCAGCACATGGGCAGTTGCAAGTACGGAGCCCGCCGTCACTGCTCCAGCAGAAGGAAGTTTTTTTAGCACTGCTCGTAATGGAATATTGGTGGTCTTATCTCCAAAAGATTGCGTAAGCTCTGAAAATGCATACCAGCCTGCATCATTACCCATCGGGAAAGTTATCGGGAGATAACAGGTGCCTGTACCCGTGTCTGAAATATCCGGATTAGACCAAGAACAGTTAGATAATCCAGATTTTGTTTCGGTCTGAGGGAAGTTGCTACCAGTTGAACCAGGCTGTCCAACAAAGTTCATCGGTGTACTACCACCATCTTTGTAGAGGAAAATCCCGACATGTTTTGCTCGAGCTGCATTGCTAGCATAGTCATCCGAAACCAGTGCGGTCACTCCCTGATTGGCATTGACCAGTCCTAAAGCTTGTGCCTGAGTATAGCTGGCTTGAGAAGCCTGAATCCCGACAGCAAAGTTAGTAGTATTCAGGCCAGCAGTCACATTTCCCGTGCATGCAATCTGGATTTGAAAATCTGCAAATACTTCTCCATCTGTATCCAAATGAGTCGTAGAGGTCGTAGGGAAAGTAACGGTCTGCGTATTAGCAGTGATCGCCCAGCAGGTATTTGCAGCTGGGATAAGGTTTGCTGCATTATATAAGGTATAACCAAAGCCATTATTGGCACCTAAGAAAAGCATGTGGGATCCAGAATTATCCAGTTCCTTATCATGACCAAAAGTTACTGGACCACCAATTAAGGAGCTATCTGCTAATTGAATATACGCTGAGGGTTCCTCACATGAATAATTACCTGAATTCTCCACAGAACCACATACCGAACTAACGCCTGGGCTACCATCAACCTTAAAAAATTCAACCGTTAGATTAGGAATATGTTTTAAACGGATACAATACCAGCCCGAAGGACATTGAGTCGCATTGCTGACCGTACCCGTATATGTTCCTATATCATAGCTTACCGGCACAGTTTTCCAAGTTCCTGTTACAGTGACTCCAGCCATAGTCTGACGAATGCCAATTCCATTAAACCCCGTATAGTAAACATTGGTCTGATCACCAGGATTTTCAGTTGGTACGACTACCTGCCCTCCATGTAATGCATTACCGTTAGTGGCAACCAAGAATCTGACATCACTCATATTATTAGTATCAGGAGCACAGCGCCATAAAATTGTGTCAGCAGTCGCATTTCTGACTTTATATTCCATTGGTGAGACAATAATCTCTGCGATTTTATCCCCTGCCTTTTGAAGTGGGTTAAGGTGCAAATTCCCTATAGGAATTTTTGCTGCAGAACGATCATTAGTTTCAGTAACCTTATCACTATTATCACTATTCCTATCGGTCGGCTGACCATTCATATAATTAACAAAATAACATTGTGCCTGTACATTAATCCCTATACTCATTAATAGCATTACAAAAAAAAGTTTGAGCACAATGTAAAATTTATCATCCATATTATTCATTCTCTACAATGCATTGTAGTTGTAGTTTAATCATCGGTTGCTCTAGCTGCTGACGGTCAATACGGTAAGGCATTGTGCAACGTTGTCCTGCATCATCACCCCAATCGAAAGTCAGTGTACCTTGTGGCTGTTCGACACGCACATAAGCCTGACCAGCCTGTCCGACCATGCCAATCACTTCACCGGCTTCATTGCGGACATCTGCCCCCATCGGAATATTTTGCCCTTCAGCTAACATACTTTGTATCAGCACACTATAGCCATAACGGGTTTTAAAGTTTACTTTCACTGCAGCACCGGCATAGGGTGCAATACGCTGTTCACCACCTTCCAATTCGATATTGCCGGACACCCCTTGCGGGTCGAGGGCAATGGTATTGTAACGATAAGGACTGATACTCGGGACTAAGGCATAACCAAAACGATCAATCCTGTTAGTTGGGGAACTGATAATTTTTGCACCTTTAGCACCTTTGGCTTCAACCAGTGCAAAAGTATCTCCGAGATAAGAACCCAATGTAATTCCACCAGAGTGAATGGCCAGGGCACCACTGGCATTCAGGGAACTTTGCCAATATTGCTGATTATAGGCACTATTCAGGCCCAGAGAAATTTTCGACAGCCTCTTGTACAAGCCGGCATTATAAGTCTGGTCATTCGACTGTCCGCCGCCATTCATGCCCAGGTTATAGCTCAAACTATAGTCTTCATCTAAGGCACCGCTAATGCCAACCTGATAATTATCACTGTCATTACTGCGATTATAGTTTGCGTTCAAGTTCGGCGTCAGCCTGCCCCGGTTTGAACCGAGCGGGAAAGACAGGCTCAGACCACCAAAGTTGTCAAAACGCTCTTGCGTCACCGAACCACCTTGAAGGCTATGCAATTTTTGCCGGGTATAGTTGAGATTAACACTCAGAATACCAAAAGATTTTTGATAGCCGGCTTGCAGTGATGTATCCCGTTCACGCCCATCCCGATAGTCTTGGGTAGAGCCGGATAAATAGAATGAACCATAACTTCCCAAGGGCTGACTCAGATTGATCTGAAAACGCGAACGCTGTAAGTTGCTATATGAAGAAGCCCATGAATTGCCCTGCTCCCAAGCATAGCGCGATCTTAAAATATCACTGAGTTCACGATAGCCACTGGTCGAATAACGGTATCCCGCAAGGGTAATCGTGGTCTTGGTCGGCTGCAGGGTCTTACTGTAAGTCAAATTGGTCATCCAGCCATCAGCGGATTCCTGTCCATCCATACCTGGCAACTCGGCTCGCGAATAAGTGAGATTGGCACCCAAAGCCCCCAGGAAACTGCCATACACGCCACCGACTGCCAGTGCCTGATAGGCATCTGCAAGGCGTATGCCGCCATTCACGGTAATACTGTTGCTGACACCATATTCATAATTAATATCAGAAAAAAAAGCATCGTGGGTTTGATCTAGATCGGTCCAGCCCAGTGCCAGACTATAATTGGACAATCCGGCACGTAGAGAGGTCGGAACCGCCGCATAGGGAACTTCCGTGGAATGCTTTGAACCATCGGCTTCAGTGACAATCACTGTCAGATTGCCATCATAATTGGTCGGATAGAGATCATTAATTTCAAAGGGGCCGGGAGCCACCGTAATTTGATAAATCTCCCTCCCATTCTGTTCAATCGACACTTTGGCATTGCTCTGGGCGATACCACGGATTACCGGAGCATAACCGCGCATCGAATCTGGCCGCATTCGTTCATCTGTTTGCAGACTCAGCCCCTGAAAAGCCAATCCGGACAAAAAACGTCCTGAGCTATACTGCTGTCCCAGGAGCAGTTGGGACTTCAACTTATCCACTGGGCGTTGTACATAACTGCGAAGATGACGCCATGTTGTGTCATGCTCATTATTCATGGACAGATTGGACTGCTGCCGATATTGCCATTTGCCCAGATTGATCCCACCGTTAAACCCCATAAAGGCAGATTCATTATTGTCCTGATGACTTAAGCGGCTCTGCGAATAATAATAGTTGCCCATATAATTGACAAAGCCAATGCTGCTGCCACTATCCAGATCGGCTGGATTGACATAGCCGCGCGGTAGATTCCTCATAAAACGTTGTGGCACCATGAGATTCAGACGCAATAAGGAAAAATCAAAATGGCTACTACTGCCTGTTGCAACTTGGCCAATGGTTAAACATGAGATAGGTTCAGTGATACCGGCTTGTTGTTTACGGTATTCTTCATCCCCCAAAATACCGGCGTGCTCAAGCAGCTCGATGGATAAACAGGCATCCACACCCTGTGCGGCTGCCTGATTTTCAATAAATGGGATACTACGCCGTTCCAGAAAACGATCATTGATGTAGAGATCAACTTTATACACCCCGGCTTCAATCCGGTCTGCCTGATTAAAACGTTCAATCATTGCAGCACTTAAGCCACTCCCTTGAAATAAATGCGGATCAAAAGTATAGGCTTCTTTTATCGGTTGTTTGCTATCCGGCTGTGTAAGCGAGCTGCTATTGGTGCTAACAGCCAATCGAGGTTCCTCAGCAAATGCTTGCTGCAAGCAGAGACAGTGAATTATCAGAGATAAACAGGATGGTACGAATAAAGGATTTGTCCTCTCCATATTGTATCCCTGCACGATGCTAAGGCTGTTGTACAGGAATGTCTTGTCTGGCTATGGCACCATAATCATTCACATAAGTCACACTGAGCACGCTGTCTTGATTCACCGTTATTTTTTCAGGGATTGGCCAGGTTGCACTGCTGTATGGGGCAATCATGGCAATAGACTTCGGATCAATACTATAGCTTTGCTGTTTTACTTTTAATGTCGCAGTCGTCAGGTTGGCATAATAACCCGTCGGATTATTCACAATAACTGAGCTACCTTTGGCATTTTGCTGCAGTTTAAACGTCCATTGTTTGGGCATGGCTTCAACATTACCAACAATGGTTTTAGGACGATAAAAGACTTTTAAGCGGCTATTCAAAGTCATAATCAATTTATTTTGATCAGCGGTACTTTGATTGAGTGCAGGAATTTGGTGAAAATTTAAATAGAAGATAGATTCGCGATCCCTAGGTTGCTGATTATCCCCCGTATATAGCAAACGTGCAGTTTGTCCGACATTCGGATTGATACGAAATATTTGTGGAGTCACTATAAATGGCGCATCTGCTATATCAGGAGTGGATTTATCATTACCTTGATCGACCCAGACCTGTACAAGATAGGCGGTACTGCCTTTATTATTGAATTGCAAAGTTTTATCTTTGTTTTCAGCATGAAAAATCACTCGGTTATTCGTCATGACCACACTGGAATTTGCTAAGAAGGTAGTAATTATAAGTCCCAATGATAAAACAGAGCGCTTAAAAAATCTGAACATATCTATTCTCATTTTGAGACACACACATCTTTTTGATCATTAATTAGCCTCACGTTAAATCTTAAACAATTTAACAAGAGGCCACACACATTATTTATAGGTAATAGTCCAACCCATAGTAGATGAAACTGCTCCAGCAGTAGCAACTCCAGTAGCGGTATAGCGTGCAGAGAATGGAAGTGTAACTGCACCACTTGATGTTAAATGCGTGGGGGTCGTATAAGGTGCACCAGCAAATGCAATAGCTGCTGATGGAGCAAAGTCTGAACCTGTAGCCAATTCAATACCAACGTTAGTTGCGGGCGTAACCGTTGCGAAATTTTTTAAAAGATTTTTATTTGTAGTATCAAAACCATTTGGATCAGTAAAGGTTAAAGTAATACCACGCGCATCTACAGCATCACCACAATTTTTAACATAAAGACTAAAGTTCGTCGTGCCCGTTGATGATCCACTTGCATTTAAGCTCGAAGTCTGTACTGTTGGCAAGGTGACTATTGTTGAACTAGCACCATCAACAGAAACTGCACAAGTATCAGTCACAATTTCACCATTAAAAGTAATGGTACCTGTAGCGGCCATCGCCATATTTGCTGCTCCGGCAGCGATTCCCGCCAGTAATATCTGTTTTAATTTCATAAAAATCCCCTGTTCCTATATATGGTAGATGTACATGCTGTTATTAAGTGAAAATTAACGAAACTTTTAAATTATTGATTTCACATTAGCACTAATAATCTATAAAAAAAAGCTCTGTACACGACAAAAATAGATAACTCATTGAAATAATGTCACAATAATTGTTTTCTAACGACGAATACTATGACACATCTCAATGAGTTATATCTTATCTTAAACAAATCTCTAAAATGGAACAA
>NZ_VPCP01000115.1:0-6863 GCF_013418145.1 Acinetobacter sp. YH12201
AGTTTATTTCGCTACGGTTTGGACTATGTTCAAATGGCTATTCTACGTTTGATTGGTTTTGGAAAAAAAGAAGAATTTAAGAAAGTGCTAGCAATTTTAAGAAAGAAAAAGCCTGATAGGACAAGGACCCTATGAAATTTGTCGTGTACAGAGGTTAATTTTAGAAAAATTAAAGGATACTTAGATCATGATAGTCCATATTACAAGAGAAGCTTGTTGTTCCCAAGATGATCAATTAGGCCCTTTAGAAATACAATTAGAATTTGATGAAAATGCAACATTAGAACAAGTAATAAAGGAAATCTGTAGACTAAAATTTCTTCAATATAGTTCATCACATAACCATATGATAGGAAGAATAGATGATCAAAAAATAGTAGAAATACTACTACTTCAAGAAGAAGTAATTTTTCATCTTCAGAAAGATAGCTTAGTTAAGAAGTTAATAACTGAAAATGGATTAAGCTTTTCTTTTATAAATAGTATTTTTGACATTAAACATAAAACAATAACTGGAAATAAACCTAACGAATGTCTAAAAAAAAGAAGCTTTTTACAAAACCTTATTTTTTGGAAATAAATTGTCTTTTCACTTATTTAACATAATGGCTGTTATACGAAATTAATAATGGTAGGACATTTCTACTTAGGAATAACAAATGGATGTCCGTATAGATTACTTGCATATTGTATTCGATCGAATACAATATAGTGAGAAAACAAGGAATCCTCATGATTGAAATTAAACGTCTGCCAGAGTTTGATGAATGGTTGGATGACATTAAAGACAATATGACCCGTATTCGCCTGAATCGTAGATTGGATAAGGTTCAACGTGGAAACTGGGGAGACATTAAACCTCTCCAAGATGGCGTTTGGGAAATGAGAGAATTCTTCGGTTCTGGATGGAGGATGTATTACATCCAACATGGTGACGTAGTGATTGTAATGCTTGGTGGAGGAGATAAATCGACTCAACAACAAGACATCGATCGTGCAGTCAAATTATCTAAAACATTGGAGGATTAAAATGGTTAAAGTCGCTGATTTACCAAGTTTTGATATGGCTGAGTCGCTCAAAACTGAAGAAGACATTGTGATGTATCTCAACATAGTTCTCGAAGAAAATGATCCTGCTGAATTAGCCCACGCACTTGGTGTAATTGCCAAAGCTCGTGGTATGACTCAAATCGCTAAAGAGGCAGGAATTGGACGTGAGGCTCTGTATAAAGCACTTCGTCACGACTCTGCACCACGTTTTGATACGATTAATCGTGTAGTGAATGCTTTAGGTTTAAAGATCACAGTACAACACGCCTAAAAATTTAAAAAATATAATAAAAATGGGAGCTTTAAGCTCCCATTTTTGACTTCGTATAACGTGTATTATGTTAATTTTAGAATAATTAACACTTAACAATTATTGAAGTCTAGCAAGCATTAATTTAGCTTGGGCATGTCCTTGATCAGCGGCTTTGCTATACCACTCAAATGCCTTGGCATTATTTTGCGTAACACCTTGACCGCTTTTATACATTTCTGCAAGGTTGTATTGTGCATAAGCATCTCCTTGAGCTGCGGCCTTACTGTACCACTCAAACGCCTTGGCATCATTTTGCGTAACACCCAGGCCTTTTTGATATTTTCCCCCAAGCGTATTTTGCGCATAAGCATGCCCTTGAGCTGCGGCCTTACTGTACCACTCAAACGCCTTGGCATCATTTTGCGTAACACCCAGGCCTTTGCTATACATTACACCAAGATTATTTTGTGCACTAACATGCCCTTGAGCTGCGGCCTTACTGTACCACTCAGCAGCCTTGACATCATTTTTGATAGTACCTTGACCATTACTATACATAACACCAAGATTATATTGTGCACTAACATGCCCTTGAGCTGCGGCCTTACTGTACCACTCAAACGCCTTTACTTTATCTTTGGTGATGCATTGACCATCGCTATACATGTTACCAAGATTATTTTGTGCATCTTTATCCCCTTGAGCAGCAGCTTTACTAAACCACTCAAATGCTCTGATATCACTTTGAGTAACACCTAAGCCTTTTACATACTTAGTTCCAACAACATTTTGCGCTTCAGCATGCCCTTGAGAAGCAGCTTTGATATACCATTCAAGTGCCTTAGCATCATTTTGCGTAACACTTAGACCTTTGCTATACATCAAACCAAGGTTAAATTGTGCATCTATATCCCCTTGGGCAGCGGCTTTACCAAACCATTCAAATGCTTTGATATAACTTTGGGCAACGTCTTGACCTTTCCAATACATCACACCAAGATTATATTGTGATTTAACATTCCCTTGAGTTGCTTTAACTTCTGTTTCTTTAAAGGATTCCTGATCCGCAAAAACAGGATTGATAAATACGCATAATGTAAAAGGCAACAATATTTTTTTAGATAATTTCATAAATTATTTATATTAAATCAAATTAATAGAATCATACCTTAGGATTAATTCTTTCGTAGAAAAATTATAGAAACTTCCACTAAATAACTATGTATTTAACATAATGGCGGTTATACACAATACATTTGTATATTAATATAAATATCAACAGCTTAATAAAAACTTAAAAATCCCAAAATGCCCAAAATGCCGATTTTGAAACAAGTCGGCTTTTATGAGCAGTTTTGATATTTTTTGCCAACACTTTTGCTCAAAAAACACTCAAAACCCAAAATCACATACACTCTATAAGGCTTTCAGCCTTAAAACAATCCACAATTTTTGCGGATAAACCTTGGGGTAAGTTTTGAGCAATCTTGTAAGCCAAGGCTGACATGAATTAGGGATCATGGCGTCTATGTCAGTATGGGGATTTTTCATATGATGGGGACATAGAGAACAGGATGTTCCAACACATAAAACAATAATGATAAGTGCAACACCAGGACGTGAGGTACGACAGGAGTTATACCTAAACCACCGATACGAAAAAGCCCGACAGGATGTCGGGCTTTTTTTATTGTCTAATGACGATAGCAATACTCGAACTTAATAAAATCTGAGTTAAAACTTTCTTTCAACCTATCTCTTATAATTTTTTCACGTTTTTCAAAAAAGTTAGGCTCATGATCTATAACGTTTTCAAATGAAAATTCAGCTTCCATTAAATTTCGGTGATATGTATTCCCATTTATATCACTATCACGATATGTAGTATTTCTTTTATTATAGATAAGAATAGTTCCAAAAACTTTCTGAAACTCAGCTTCACTCAAATAAATCGTTGTAATTTTTAAACTTTTTACCACACAAGGAATGTAATCCTTACGACTATCTGTAAACATATAATTTCTACTCTAAATTTGAAAAAATAAATTTTTGAATTAAAACAAGAAGTAATTTTTAGTGTAATAAGTTAACTAATAGATTAAAATATTTACTAAGCAGTAATTGTATTATTTTAAATTGTCCCTATAATTCAACTGTGCGAGTAAATCCTAGATAACTGCGACGCTCTTCTGAGTATCGTAAGCGTCAATTAATTGGCGTCGGTCCTAGGGGTCGCACTTTTTTTTGCCTGTAATTTTATGAAAGCATGTATTTATTTAGATGAAAGTGGTGATCTAGGCTGGAATTTTGATCACCCTTATAGGCAAGGTGGATCTAGCCGGTTTTTAACAATAGCATGTGTAATAACTCCATCTGAAGATGTAAAAAGACCTAAGAAAGTTATTAAAAGGCTCTACGATAAATTCAATTGGCCAACAAATGAAGAAAAAAAATGGGCACATATGTCCCCACAAGAAAAGATAGATTTTTCTACAAAAGCCAAAAACCTTAAGTCTACGAATCCTCAAATTAGATATATGAGCATGACTGTACGTAAAGAAAATGTTCAAGAACATATTCGAGCAGATTCAAATAAATTATATAACTATATGATTTCAAAACTTCTGCTAAATGAAATGGCAAAGTATGATGAGGTAACATTCATACCAGATCCAAGAACAATTAAAGTAAAAAGTGGTAATAGCTTACCAGACTATCTACAAACACAATTGTGGTTTGAAAAGCAGGTTACGACTAAATTAAATTACCAACCAATTTCAAGTGATCAAAGTCTTAATTTGCAATTTGCTGATATGTTATCAGGATGTATTCAATCTCATTTTGAAGACACCAATAGTATAAATTTCAATCTACTAAAAGACTGTATTAGCTATAAGGTATTATTCTTTTAAAAAAGGTGAGGAGCTAAGAACCAACATCATCGATTTGGTAATGAGCGTCTGTGTTTACAAACGTGCTCCCACTGTCCATTTCTATAACGTTGATAAGCTCTTACAATTACTGGTTTCAGCTTCATGGTACTTTTCCTCTCGTGGTTAAATACGAAAAGTAAGCACAGCTCCTCAGTGGCAATTATAACCGATTAAGATTGTTAATTTAACAAATACTAAAAAATTAATAATATATACATGAAATTAATTTTAATTATCGTCTACAAACCCCATTTTAGGGAATCAATACAATAAATCTATCGCTTTAATATAGTTCATATAAGTAAGTTTCCCCCCTAATGTATTAGCATCTTGTACATTTCTTATATTTTTAAGAGATCGTATTTCTTTAGATAATTTATTACTAGGTCTTAAACTATGCCTGCTTATTGCTATCCCATTAATAAATCTTAATTTTTCTCCAAAAAATCTAACTTTATCTGCGTTGATACTATGATTGTATTTAGTAACTATCTCAGTCACTTTATTTTTAAAGTTGTCATTTACAGCAACCCCTGTAAATGAAATATCATCTACATAAATTGTCATTTTTATTTTACGACTAGCCGCTAGTTTATTTAATTCATCAAACATAGGCTTATTAGCCCAGAATGCTAGCATCAAGCTTAATGGACTCCCAGTTGGAATATGGTTATTCACAGTGCATATATCTGCCATGAAATCTGCCACATCTCTTGGGTACTGTAAAAAATAACCAAAAAATTGTTGTACTCTGATTCGAGATGTCGAAGGGAAAAAGTTCTCAATATCTATATTTAATGTTGAGCCATGACAATTCGCATGTGCTTTAGCATTAAGTACGCAAGAAGACTTTTTCTTTGAAAATAAATAATCTGGTGCTGGAATTTCACTAAGTAGTATATGAATCTTTCTATGGGCTTTGTTGCACAAACCTATCTGTAAAGGGTTTTTCAGCGATATAATTTTCAAATGAAGAAGCCTACACACAAAATCTACCGCACAACCAATTGGCCCGCATATAACCGAGCACTCATGAGTCGCGGAAATATTGCCATTTGGTTTGATCCTGCTACGCAATGGTATGCGCCATCAAAAGGCAAACAAGGGCGAAATCAAACCTACTCCGACGCAGCCATCCAATGCTGCTTAATGATTAAATCCTTATTCCATCTGTCTTTACGTATGGTCACTGGCTTTGTGCAAAGTCTGATTAAACTTTGCGGATTAAATTGGACCGCACCAGATTACAGTACGCTTTGTAGAAGACAAAAGCATATTGATATTGCAATCAGCTACCAAAAAAGTAGCGATGGGCTGCATCTACTCGTAGACTCTACAGGCATGAAGTTTCTAGGTGAGGGCGAATGGAAACGCAAGAAACATGGAGCTGAATATCGTCGCCAATGGCGTAAACTGCATATTGGTATAGATACTGAAACACTGCAAATACGTGCCGTTCAGCTTACGACAAATAATGTCAGTGATTCACAAGTACTAGGTGATTTACTGGATCAAATCCCACCAAATGAGCGAATAGATTCTGTCTATACCGATGGGGTGTACGACACGAAGTGCTGCAGACAAGTGATTTCAGATCGTCAAGCACATGCAGTAATTCCACCCAGGAAGAATGCCAAGCCCTGGAAAGATTCTAAAATCAGTTCAATAGAACGAAATGAGTTACTTCAAACGGTTAAGCATTTAGGCAGAACCCTATGGAAAAAATGGTCGGGCTATCACCGTCGCAGTTTGGTGGAAACCAAGATGCATTGCATCAAATTATTAGGCGATAAATTAATGGCAAGAAGCTTTCCTAGTCAGGTGAATGAGATCCATGCACGTGTAGCAGTCCTTAACAGATTTACGGAATTAGGTCGACCACTTACCCAAGTTACGCCTTAAATTTGGCTCAATTAGGGGCGCTTTGCATTTCAAATCTTTGTGCAACAAAGCCAATTTAAACTAATTCTAACTGTTCGGCTTCTTCTGTAACTTCAATATCTTCAGCAGCAGAATTTTCAAATTCATCATTTAACCAACGCTGTAATAAACTACGCATTCTTGAGCTTGGTACATAAATATTGATTGGGTTACCTTCACGAATAGCAGAACGCCATATCCATTGGACCATCTCAGATAGAGCGAATACATCTTCCTTAACAGGGAATCCCTTCATAGCTGAAGCTTTAACAACCATTGGATTTGGATATAGGTTCATCAAGTAAGCTAAGTTGGTTTTGTCTTTGTATTCGTTAGTTGCCTTTGTATTGAAGGCTAACCATTCTTCTTTATAGCGTGATCCAGCAATTGCTGAATGTGCTTCTTTAAATGAAGTCCAAAGTCTATCTGACTTTTTCGCTTTAACATGGTTACGGAAATAGTTATCAAGATTTTTTGACAACTGCTCACATAAAGCTTTCTTATTTGATTTGAATTGGCTTGAACTCAATGCTGTAGTTTTAGTACCAATCTCATTAATAAACTTGTTATCTGAAATAGTGAGCCTGTAAATAATTTTGTGTAATTGCTTTTCATAAATTTAAAGGTGATTGCTTAAGCGGTCACCGAATTCAATAATAAAGCGGCTCATGGCTAAACGCCAGTCGCGAATAGGCATATTCCACTTT
>NZ_VPCP01000116.1:0-6687 GCF_013418145.1 Acinetobacter sp. YH12201
AGTTTATCGGGCAATTTCTGCAGAAAAATCCATTAAAAATACAGTAAAAAAACCGACAGAAAAAACACTTAAATATCATAGCTTTAACCCCCTATTTTGTGTCAATAGCTATCAGTGTAGTGTGCTCCTTATAAAAGAATTACGAAGTAATTCCCATCTTGTATGCGAGCGAAGCGAGCCAAAGCCTATTTTAAAGCCTCTAAATCTTAAAACTTCAAATATTCAAACTATAAAACATCCGAATATTCATATTCCTTTTGTTCTGCCCCCTTAAATAACTCAACATCAAATACCGCAATTACAGATAGCCTTTGAACTTGTATAACAACATTCGTACCGAACATTGTTATTACAAATTCAAGATGCTATTGTAATTAAGCAAGGATACACAATAGGTACTTTTTCAAATAACTACGTTATTTTCAAAGTTACCTATCGTGACCTTGTTCGAGGGGACAAGCCCCCCGAAACCCCCCAACCGCCTAGAACCAAAATGAGGTGACTATGGCAGAAGAACATAAACACGAAATTCAGTTTGAAAAGAAGAGACCAGTTAGAACGAAAGTTGTGAAAGTGACTTTGTTCGATTCAGAGTTCAAACTTTTGGAAGATAAAAATCCGTACAACTCTGTAGCAAAGCTATTGAGAGAGTCAGCTTTGAAAGCTGTTAAACAAGAAGAAGTACATACAAGTACATATTCAAAACTTGATCGAGATTTCATTCTTGAATTAAGTCGAATAGGTACGAACATCAATCAAATTTCAAAAGCGATAAATATAAATATTGCTAGAGATGAACCACTGGATGCAGTGAAGTTACTTCATTTGTTGATTGGTATTGATGAAACCTTGAAGCAACTCAAGGAGTCAGTTAAATGATTGTCGAATTTTTCAAGCGTGGTACAGGCGGATCTACAGGTCCCATAGATTATTTCCTTGGAAAAGATCGGAATCGAGAACATGCAAAAATACTATCAGGCGATTTAGAAGAAGTTGCAGAACTCATAGATAGCTCACCTTACATAAAAAAATATACAGCAGGGTGCTTATCCTTTTATGAGGATGATTTATCAGATGCAAAGAAAAAAGCCCTGATGGCAGCATTTGAAAAAACTCTTTTCCCCGGTCTTACGCCTGATCAATATCGAATTGTTTGGATTGAGCATAAAGACAAAGAGAATGCAGAAACTGGAGAGAAACGTTTAGAGCTTAATTTCTTAATTCCCAATGTAGAAATAACGACAGGCAAACGCCTACAGCCATTTTATGCAAAAGCAGATTTGAATCGAGTCGATGATTTTAAAAGTATTGTTAATCATAAATATCAGCTTTTTGACCCTGATGACCCGATGAATCGGAGATCAATCAAAGTTGCAAAGAATCTGCCAAAGGACAAAAAAGATTTTATTAGTGACATCAATATCGAAGTTGCTTTGGCAATCACTGAGGGATTAGTCAGTGATCGAGAAAGCCTTAAATCATGGATGACTGATATAGGTCTAGAAATAACACGAATCACTAAAAATCAAATATCAGTCAAAAATCCCAATAACCCAGAGGGTAAACCAATCCCACTGAAAGGCGAATTTTATGAGCAGAACTTCAGACATTCTGAGCAAAGCACAGAGCTTAAGAGAGAAGCATCAGAACGATATAGACAAGAAGCTGATAGCAGATATGCAAACTGCATTGAAAGATACAAAAAGCTTTGTGAATCAAAGAGTGAATACCATCTCGAACGATATGCAACAAGAGATAGAACAGACTCAGCAGAACTTACAAGACAACTTGAAGCACAAAAAAATAAGCCTGCAAACCAACATAGACAAGATGGGGCAGAGCTTGAGCGAGGACACGAAGAAGATGCAAGAGAGCTTACAGATTCAAATACAGAGCTTGAAAAAGGACTTGCAGACGTTAAACGCATTGAGCCAAGCAACAACAGAACAAGCGAAGCTGAAAAAAGCTCTTTTTTCATCGAATATAGTCTTGGCTTCGATAGCACTTATTTTGCTTATCACGAGCATCAGCTTCGCTTACGTCAGCAAGAGCAAGTACAACGATATACAAGCGATGAAAAACCAAGTCAATTACCTGAAATCACAGGGGGGGAGCATGAATATCAGCAATTGCAACAAACAGTTATGTATTCAAATCGACACGAGCAAACCGACGTACGAAGACGGATTCAGAATAGTGAAAGAGGTCAATTAAATGACGTTAGAAGCACAGTTATTGCAGATTATCGAGCAGCAGCAGCAGCAGCTCAAAGAGCAACAGAAGCAGCAAGAGCAAGCATTACTGCTCATTCAAACGCAGAACAAAACGATAAGCGAACTAGAGAGCTACTGCAACAAATTGATAACTCACTTCAATACGCTGACAGAGAAAGAAAAGGAGATGAAAAATCATATCAGACAGCTACAGAATCCGAAGCTGTCAGAGAGTTTATTACAGAACTTGGAGAGCAGCTTAACACAGCAATTACAGAGCCATTTAGAGCAGTTAGTGACAGGGTTAAATCTAAAGAACGAGATCAACGAACTATTGCCAACGATGATCTATACAGAAATCGAGAAGCAAACAGCACCATTGACCCAACAACTTCAAAGGAAACTGGACTCAGTGCAACAGTATCACGAAAAATTCGAGGGTTTGGTACAGAAAATATCTTCAAGGCTTTAGATGAACTGGATAGACGCAGAGAGCGCAGAAATGATCGTGGATATGATTCACCGAGTCCATTCTGACCCTTTCTTTTTCGGGTATACGGATTTAATGGTTGATGGGGCACCTTTACCCCACCAACCTGATACCATTATCAGATGGTTGATAGATCGACCCCGTAGTTGAGTTCCTCTGCGAAGTCCGGCAGTCCGTAACCGATGGTTTTCTTGTAGAACGGAGAGACCTTCGCGGTCGGGGCCTTCTTCTTGTGCTTCGTGGTGTAGAGCATTCGTGCCCGCATCACCTCGAAGGAGTAACCACGTCCTTCACGGTTCTTGTCCTTGGCCAGTCGGTTGATGGACTCCGTGTAAGCGTTGGTGACGGGCATGTCCGTCTCGAAGTAGGTCATGATCTCTTCGCGCCAGTTGCCTACAGCCCTGACCAGATCGCTCCAGACTTCCTTCTGGCCCTTCGGGATGGTGGCTATCCACTCGTCCAGGGCGGCTTCTGCCTGGGGCCGTGTGGTAGCGTCCCAGATGCCGTAGAAACGTTCCTTGTGCTCGTAGGCGGCCAGCAGTTGTGGGAATGCGCCGGTCCAGGTCTCCATGATGAGGCGTTCCCGGTTTGAGACTTCGTGAGCGCGTTTCAGCAGGATTTTCCGGTCACCCTTGAGGGTTCGGCTCTGGGAGGGCATCAGCTCCTTCCTGAGGCCCTTGCGCACCTTCTCCAGGGCATCGTTGGCCATGCGCACCACATGGAACTTATCGACCACGATGCGGGCCTGTGGCAGCACCGCCTTGACCGCTGCTCGGTAGGGATTCCACATGTCCATGCTGACGATCTTGACCTTCTGCCGGTCTTTCATCTTCATCAGGTAGTTGGTCATCACGTCCTGACGGCGGGTGGCCAGCAGGTCGAGCAGGGTCCTCTCCTCGATGTTGGTCAGGATGCAGCGGTAGCGCTTGTTCAGGTACAACTCGTCAATGCCGAGAATGCGGGGCGTCTCGAAGCGGTGCCAGCGCCCCAGGAATTCGGCGCGGGCGTTGAAAATGTCGCGTACCGTCTTCTCGTCCAGGCCCGCAATATTATCAAGAGTAAACTATTAAAAATCCATTAAAATCAATACTTTCACTTTGAGAACATGTATTTAAAGTAAATAACAATTAAAGCCTGTATCTTAGTTATCACTTGAGATACAGGCTTTTTATTTATTCGTTCATATAATTAAACAGTTTGCCTAAAAAATCATCGCTAATGGTTAATTGATACTGTTTTTCAACGAGATTTCGAAGTTCCATAACGAGAAGCAAAGAGTTCTTATAGGCTTCATATAGTTCTAATTCATTTAATCGGGCAGTAGTCTTTTTAAACTTTTCATAGTTTTCAGGACTAATTTCTTTTTCAAGATTCTTTGTCATATTAAACCAATTATCGGCATTTTCTTCCGCAATTCGAATGAGTTGTAGTATATTTTTTTGTAATTGAGATAAAAGTTCCAGTGAACGTGCATTTTCCCCTCTTTTAAGAACATTAATCCCCATTAACCATAGGTTGGAAAAATTATTCAATAAAAAATTTACGTTTTCTTCTGTAAGTCTATTTGGTCCCGGACCTTCCAACTCTGATAAATACAATTCTAGTTGTCCTGTTTCATCATAAATAAACATTGCTTTTGTGTCAGGAATGTAGCCTGATTCTTTGAATGAAGGAATAATATTCATTTCGTTTTCGGAAAGGAAATGAAATTCACCACGTATTAGATTTTCAAAAATTACTACTTCCGTACCGTACTCATTTTGATAGAGTAAAGTGTAGGAAGCGACTTCATTTAGCCATTTTGCTGAATCAAAGGTGGAAATTGTATCATCTTTTAGAAAAACGTAATATTCTATATCAGAGTATTGATCTCCCTCTCCTTTTGTAAAAGAGCCATACATCATACAAGCAGATATTCGTTCATCTGACTGGACAAGTTCCTTAACCCTTGCCATTAGTTCCTTTTGTTTTAACAATTCGATTCCTTCTTTCTTTATTTTGATTCAGGGAGAAATAAAATTAGTATATGGAAAAATGGGCAGACTAATCCTAAGTTTTTAAACTGAAATATACTATTTCATTTGTTAAAAATTAGATTAGTTCTTCATTGTCCACCCATCTCTCCTTTCGATTAATAGTATATATAGCCGCACGATTGTCTGTATACCCGAGTATGGGCACCTAGAGAATTTGATCGGTTTCTTACAAGAGGAATGTTGTGCAGGTGTCCGGATTGCGCATGAACCAGAACCGCTTTGACGCTTGCCCAGCTCTCGCTGTCCTCCCTAGTCAGCATCGCTATGAAGACTCAGGCGAAGGTGGAAACAGAAAATTGGCAGTAGAGTAGGCTGAAGAGGATCAATCAGATAATCCGCTGAGAAAGATTTTCTTCTTTACATCTTTGACATTTTATCAACCAGAAATTCCGGATACCCTCTTTTTCTGCGTAGAATAATAAGAATAATATTCTTATTATTCTGTACTCGAAAAAAAAGTGTCTTATTTTTGAACAAATTGCAGGTTTTGATGTGGTAACAGATTTATTTTTGCTAATTTTCAACGAATGAGAAAAAAAATCTTGCAATAGTTGTAGAGTAGATTCAAATTGAGAGCAGTTAGATACATTTTCTTGAATTAGAAAAAGTACAGACCAAAAAAAAGCCCAAGTTTTCGACGACACAAGGCTTCTTTCTGGCTTCATCAGTCGACTTGTTAGTAACTGAATCCACAATGTATTCGAATATTATGAAGTGGATACAGTGAATTAACAAGTCAAAACTATAGACTTGTTTATGCTAAAAACTGTAACAGCGTTTAATTTACGCAAAAAAGCCTTAATTTTTGAAGAACAACAGACTAAAAAGTCTGATCTTGACGCATCTCTTAGCGTTTTTCGTCTTTCAATTCCTGATAACTGTCCACTTTGGACTTCAAAAATTGCACTAACAGGTGAAAAACCGACTTGGCTTCACAAAGATGAGCCAAATTTTGCTGATTTCGCATACTTAAAAACAGCAACAGACTTTAAAACTGGCACTCTAATCATTGATATAGATCAACCCGTTGCAGACACGATTGAAGCAATCATTTACAGCACTTTAAATGCTCCAATTCCTAATCTAATTATTAAAAATCGAGCAAATAAGCATGTTCAGCTTGTTTACTGTCTTAAAAATTGGGTCTGTATTGATACAAGCAACAAAAAAGGCAACTACAGCGCAAAAGCACAGAGTCTCTATAAAGCCCTCAAACGCCATTTAAACGCCATATTTGGCGGTGATGATGCTTATCATAACTTTATCGCTAAAAACCCCTATAGCGAGCAGTGGGACGTTGTAGGGATGCGTTCAACAAGCTACGAGATGTATGAACTTGCCCGCATTTCAGAATTGGAAGTCAAAAGCACCACATTCATTGAGCGACTACAATCGAAGCAGACAGATAAAGTACTCAAACAAGCGTCAGATCGTGCAACAGTAAAAGAAGGGGAACGTAATGAGTTCTTATTTAATACTGTGCGTGTACGTGCTTATTCACTCTATAACAAGCATTCAAAAGATTGGACACGTCAACAGTTTGAGAATTGCATTAATGATTTTGCTCAAGAACTGAATCAATCGAAATGTAGTCCAGCTCTTGCAATTAGTGAAGTGGCTACGATTTGCCATAGTATCGTTAGCTTCTGTTATGGCTCATTTGGTGAACATCAGAGATATACGAAATCAGAAATTAGTGAGATAGCGTCAAAATGTGGACGAAAGGGTGGTAAAGCAAAAGGCTATAAGTACGCACAACAACGCCAACAAGCTCGTAAACTAGCTAAACAGGGCAAGAAAGCAAAAGATATAGCCGAAATAACAGGTTTATCACTTAAGTCAGTTTATCGGGCAATTTCTGCAGAAAAATCCATTAAAAATACAGTAAAAAAACCGACAGAAAAAACACTTAAATATCATAGCTTTAACCCCCTATTTTGTGTCAATA
>NZ_VPCP01000117.1:0-6498 GCF_013418145.1 Acinetobacter sp. YH12201
AGACAAAATGACACCAAATGAGTTTTACTATGATCAGCTACCCCAACAAAACAAGGTGGCTTAACTAGAGCGGAATATTACTTATAAATACGCTTTTAGTTGTTCAAACAAGTGGGACCACCTCTTTATCCTGTAAGTTCTCTCCCAGATCTTCTAAGAGATGCTGCATTATGTATTCATGAGGAAGTAAAAGTACCATTTGCTATAGTGGCAAATTCTTTATTGTTCGCTATCACATTTATTGCTCAAAAGCATGTTAATGCGATTACCATTCAAAAAGTTGTTATGCCTTGTAGTATAAATTTTTTAAGTGAAGCTAATAGTGGTGATCGTAAAAGCACGGCTGATTATTTTGCACTTAAAGTAATTAATGATATTCAGTCAGATGCTATAGCTAAATACTCAGTTGAATATGCAAATTGGGAAAAACTTCCTCATAAAGAAAGAGCAAATGTACCACAACCTAAAAATCCGAAGAGGATATTTTCTGATAGTACTTTAGAACCTATTGTGGGGGGATTCATTAGGGGTGAATTCGTTAATATTGCAATATCATCAAATGATGCTGCAGACTTTTTATGTGGATATGCGCTTAATTCTGATAATTCGAAACCAAATATGGTTCTACTGACCAAAGTATTTGATATTGGCTACGTTGAAAGAAAACGTTCAAAAGGTAATGCAGAGGGAAGTGGTGTAGCTAATCATATTCGTTTAAGTATGCATTTAATGGCACAACCAATCATTATTCAAGAAGTTTTTTCGAATAAGACGATGTCTAGTATAGGCTTATTACCAAGATTTATTTATGCTGCACCTCCTTCATTAGCTGGGACTAGATTTTTGAAAATAGATGATATTGATAAAGATATTACTCTTGATAGAAGGCTGATTAACTATTATGACCAATGTAAAAAATTATTAGGCGATTGGTATGATGTAAGGGATTTAACTGATCAAAGTCAATTAATTGATAATCGCAAAGTTTTGAGATTGTCAAATGAAGCTAAACCTATGTTTGTTAATATATTTAATGAGATTGAAGCCAAGTTAAAGCCAAATAACATATATGTTGATCATAAAGCGGAGGCAAGTAGAGCAGGTGAGTTAATAATTAGATTAGCTACAGTTTTTGCTTTTTTTAAAGAGGAAAAAGAGGTCACTGCTGAAGATTTGAAGCACGCATCAAATATTTTAAAGTATTCATTAAATCAATGGGTTAGATCTAATAAAATAAATAATGATGTTACTGATGCGGATCAATTACTAAATTTTTTAGTAAAACACTATCAAGATAAAAATGAAGAGTACATTTTAAAATCAAGTATTGGTCAGAATTGTCGAAATTTTAGGAATAAAACAGGCAAAAGAGACCAAGCTATCCAATACCTTGAGGAAATTGATAATGTTAGAACAATCATATTTGATGGCAAGGAATATGTTGTATTAAATCCCATCTTTTTAAAAAAAGATTTAAATGGCTAATCAGTAATTTTTTAGATACTGGCTTGCAAAATTATTTAGACACATTGAAAATTTTTATTTTTATTTAAGTTATTGATTTTTGAATAAATTAGTCAACTAGTCATTTAGACAGCTTTAGTAATATCTATAATTTTTTTTGATAACTTTAAAGTATGTCTAGGTGTCTAGGTGTCTAAAAAACAATAAAAACAATTAGTTATGTTATTTATAGATTTCTAAATTGTCTAAATTAAAAAATATTTCGTTACAACTAAAATTTGTATCCTATCTTGTATCCCAGATTTTTAAAATAAAATATTAGTTATAAATAACAATAACTTATGATTTATTTCGGTATTGCTTATACCTACCAATATTCTAAACGTTATGTTATAAGGGTTTTAAGCGAAATCAGTAGTTTAAAACCCTTTTTTGTTGTCTTAAATAAAGTCTACCCTTAACAGCACTATCTTTAAAATCGCTATTTTTTGCCGATAATGCCGTTAAATTTAGACCAAGATTAGACCAAGAATATAGAGTTATAGACCCTGAAAATGCCCAAACCGATCAAGCGCGGTGAAAGCTATAGAATTAAAATAATGATTGCTGGAAAAACATATTCAGCAACCAGAGATACCGTAAAAGAATGCGAGCAATGGGCCGCGCAAAAATTACTTGAGGCAAAAGCTAATAAGCTTGCGGAAGACCAGGGTATAAAACAGCATTACCCATTCAAGACACTTTTTCATAAGTATTATGATGAGCATGGGCGAAAGCTTCGAGGATCCAAGTATGTTAAAGAACAATTAGGTCCTTTTGATGAGAAATTTGGTGCACTGGCAGATATGTCTATTCATGACATCACACCAAAGCATTTAACCGCCTGGAGAAATCAACGTTTAAAACAGGTTGGAGCTAATACAGTGCTACGCGAAATCGCGCTTTACTCATCTGTATTTAGCTACGCCGTAAAAGAGCTATTCCTACTTGAGACTAACCCGTGGATGGGGATTAAGAAACCGGCAAAGCCTAAAGCCCGTAATCGCCGTATTCGTGATGATGAAATTGATCTTATTCTTGAAGGTTTAGGTTACCAGCAAGGGCAGGTGCCAACATTGGCAGAGCATTATGTTGCCTGGGCATTTTTATTTGCCTTGGAAACGGCGATGCGCCGCGGTGAAATCCTTGGCATTAAAATGTCAGAAATTTACGACCGGCATGTGCATTTGCCAAAAACCAAAAACGGCGATGCACGTAATGTGCCACTGACGAAAAAGGCTTTAGCTTTACTGGACCTAATTGATCATGATGGTGATATAAGTTGATTCCCCAGAATGAGAATGCCTTCAGATTGATGTGGGAGCGCCGTAAAGCGAAAGTAGGGCTTATCGACATACATTCCATGACACACGCCATGAAGCGATTACTCGGTTCGTGAATAACCAAAAATTACCGGTAGAAGTGCTGGCTAAGGTGACGGGGCATAAAAATATTAAAGTTTTAGTGAATACTTATTACAACCCGGATGTTGAAGATATTGGAGATATGATGGACGCTTAAAAAGCCCTCATAAGAGGGCTTTTCATTATTTTAATTGACCTACACCAGTGAATTTGTCTGGAACAATTACCATAGTATTCAGTGTTCCTTTTTCAGCAGCTTTGAGCAATGCTTCAGCTTTAGTTTTTTCGGCTTCTGCACGTAGTAGATCTACATATTTTTCAGATGCATTTTCTGCTAAAACTTTTTTGATTTCAGTTTCAACACGTGCAGTTTCTAATTCATTTTGCTTTGTCTTTAAAGCATTTTGAGAATTAACAATTGCTAATGATGAATCTAAAATAGATTTAGGTGGTGAAACTTTTAAAATATTAATTTCATTAACTTTGACAAATTTATCTTTGCCTTGAGCTTTTAATTTAGTATTAATACTGTTCTTTATTTCAGTCTCTATGAGCGCTCGATTGTCATTTACAGCTAAAGCTTTATATTTGCTCACAACATCATTGATTGCCGAGTTTGCAACGTACTGCACATACTGACCTAGTAAATATACATCACCATCATCTGTAATAATGTGCTGTGCTTTTTCAGTCTTATACGCGATTGCAGCATTTGATGGCACAATCCCGTAATTCACTTTTAATTGAAACTCTTGCATTGGAATCTTTTCGACTACAATTGGTTGAGATTCAACATTAAGTACAAGATTTCGCTTTGATACTTTGATTACATCACCGACCACGGTTTGATGTAATCCTTGCCCCAGTACGGTATCTTCAATTTCACCGCTGAACGTTTGACGAATACCAACATCTGCATCAGTGATGCGCGTAAAGCTTGCAGGTATAATAATTAAAGCCAGAATAATTGCGACGATGATTGTGGCTACTATGCCAACAGTCCTATATGGCTTTTTTTCCATGTTTTACCCCTTTATCAAAAAATAATTAATTTTTTCTACTGCGCCCACGTTTAGCCAAGGGCCTAGCCGTTAAAATCAAGTTCGCCTGTTCTGGATCATAAAGACACTTTCCTCGAGTACCTTTATTGATCTCTGCACATCGATCACGGACCACATCAACACTAATGCCATATTGTTGAGCCAATTCTGAAGCTGATACTAATTTAGGGCTTACATCCTTAATCGATACGATCTTTGCACCGCCTACCTCAGAGCCTACAAATAGCTGAGGTGCTTCACCATGTACGGTGATTTGAAAAACTCCCATTATGGCATCTCCCGCAAACTCTGCAAAACTTCAAAAGGCAATTTCACATTCACATTTGGCTCATCATTCCGCATCCAAAAATCAACAGCGATATAATAAAGTGCAGATACTTGCTCAGCTGTAAGTTGTTTTGACTGTGCCAGTTTGACTGGTTACATGCGGTGCCAAGTCTTCAGTAAAGTCTTTTGCAATTTCTAGAATATCCATCACGCCACCTCTCGTCTGATATTAGATATGGTCGTTAAACTCGGTAACTACAAGGAAGGCCTAGATAAAGCAGGTCGTCAGGCTAAAAAATCAGGCAAGGAAATCGAAAGTGGTTTAAATGTTGGTTCGCTTACAATTAAAGCTCTAGGTGGAGCCACAAAATTTCAAAATTATTTAGTATATACTCTGTGTGGTAAGTGTAATATTTTGCACTTAAAGCTACTTTTTGCTGATTATGTACAAATTAATGTACTTAACCACATGTAACGCCAAATTTGCATCAACAAAAGGAAATCGCATATCTTTGTAAAGGTCTTATGAATGTCATCAAAGATATGCAATTTCATCGCAATGATTTCCCTGTTTCAATTGCTGAGGCCTTAGGTGATAGGCTCAAACGTGTACGTCTCAATAAAAACTTAACTCAGAATGAAGTTGCTCAACTTGCATGGATATCGAGACGAACAGTGCTCAATTTCTTGTATCACCACGTGTATCACTGAATTTTTTTAATTAAAAAATATATAAAAATCAAAATTTTAAAAATGTGTTCGGTAGAGGATATCCACCAATATTCTAAACGTTATGTTATAAGGGTTTTAAGCGAAATCAGTAGCTTAAAACCCTTTTTTGTTGTCTTGAATAAAGTCTACCATTAACAGTGCTATCTTTAAAATCGCTATTTTTTGTCGATAATGCAGTTAAATTTACGTCAAAATTTTTGGAATTTACGTCATGAAAATACCTAAGCTAAGAAAGTGCGGTTCACGTCACCTCATAGCCATAGTGGCTTAAACCTGCTTTGGTGTCGCTTAGCAGAACATGCTTTAGAGTAAAAACCTCGCACGGGTGTGACAATTCAAACAAACCTTAGAACGAAAGCAAGTAAAGCAGACCATGCATGTTAGGTGGGTGTGATTGTGAGTCGCTATGGATCACAGCATAGAACTTCTGTGGTGATCAATTCAAAATCAGATCAGCTGTGAAATAAACGTGATATTTATCAAAAAATTACGAAATAAACTGATTGATTAAATAGCAAATACCGGGTAATTTTTTATCAGGTTAGACGAAGTTATATATCGCCTAGCTGGGAAAAACGACTGACACTCGGAAAGACGAGAAGTACCATAACCGCTCACAGCAATGTGAGCGTTTTTAATGCCCTGAGAAATGTTTTTTGTGTAAGCAATATCAGGGCACCCAGATTAGATTTTAATAATTATTATTGTCTAACAAAAATCAAAAATAACTTAAAGTAACCGAACAGAAACTATTTATGCATATTTTTTATACTTTGTAATTTGCTTTAGAGTGATAATTTTTAACTACATCAAGAGAGCACAGCGTTAATAAAAATAATAAAATGGTTATCAAAGACTTCACCTGCTTAATCACATCCCCAGATTAAGCGGGTTTTTTAATATTTAATATATTATTAATCAAGTCTTTCTAAAATTTTGATTAAATTAGTAATATTTTAATTTTTGGTATATTCCGCCACTGAATGTTACTTGAATAGTGTACAAAATAGTCAATAGAAACTGCTGTAGTTTCTGAATGGTCTTTCAAGATCCTTAGTTTATAAGCCCACATCGTCTTTCCATGTGTGGGCTTTTTTTTGCATGGAGAAAAGTAATGCTTCATTGTTTCTTAAGGCGTTTATTTGGTCTTCATGATGCGACTGAAATTGAATACACGATTGATGGTAAAGAAATTAAGGTATGCCGTTATTGCTTGAAAGAAGTGAAGTAATCACTGATCAAAAAAAATGCGATTAATTAAATTAATAATCATATTTTTTTATTTTCACAATGCTGAAATAATTTAATCTTATATTCACTGAAAACAAATAATAACTCCAAAAAGTCTAAGGTATTGGCGCAATTAAGCCTGTTTAATTTTGGAGAGTTAAGCAGGCTTTTTTATTGAAGATTTTTATCTTTTGTCGAAAGTATTACGATATATAGAGGTGGATCAGGAAATTTGAACAACACCTATAAGTGATATTTTGCTCCCCAAATGATGTTATAAACATCAATATATGGAGTATTTTATGGCACGTAGACCAAGAAGAAATCATTCAAATGATTTT
>NZ_VPCP01000118.1:0-6495 GCF_013418145.1 Acinetobacter sp. YH12201
ATCAATAACACAGAAGATTTCTGTAAAATCAAACATGGTGGTTAGAGTCTTTGGTTTGTGTAGTAACTTTCTAAATGGCTCTAACCATCTTTTTTTCAAGCGGTTTTCTTATCCGTAATTCGGGTTACTTAGCAATTGATGCAGCGTCTAAAAAGTGGAATATGCCTATTCGCGACTGGCGTTTAGCCATGAGCCGCTTTATTATTGAATTCGGTGACCGCTTAAGCAATCACCTTTAAATTTATGAAAAGCAATTACACAAAATTATTTACAGGCTCTTGATATAAGCCCTTTCTTCGCTTGGAGGGCTTATTTAAGCTTAATAGCCTTAAAATACCTGAGCTGAAAATTTCATTCGCATTATATCAAAGCTTGAGATATTAAAGACTTTTTATTTTAATTTTTTATGATGACTTTATTTTAATTAAATTTATCTTTCTATATTTTTATCTTTAAATACAGATTTTATCAGCATAAACCTCTATTTATTTGAAATTCTCTTTACATACCCAAACCTCCCCCTCTATACGTACCCGATCCGGCCCAATGAGGTCTAATCTATGACCATAATAATTGGTCAGATTGAGAAAATTCCCATTCTTGTCATAATTCGCCCATACGCCTCGCTGAATGTCCGGGCTATCAAGTTTATAAAATGTAACGAGTTTCTGTGGATATGTGGTTACTGTATTATTCATTTTACCTGACCTTGTTAATTAGCAAAATAAGGTACATCCTCTTCAATAAAGAATACCTCTCCCGTAGAGTTCAAAATCCATTGATTAGTGCCCATAATCTTTGTTAATTGTTCTTGTGATGAGTCATATACATTGAGCAAATGATTTTCTTCATCATATTCACCGGTATAAATTACGGTGGGTGTTGTATCAAAATCCTCATTCATTTTATGGGCTTTTACAGGTCTGATATTCATACTTAACTCCTGTCCTGCTTAAAGGGGCTTTCCCCCTTCAAACTTCCTACTGACCACCCCATTCAATCCTGCTTTATTTTTCATTTTGAGACTGTTTACCAGACTCTTTTTGCTGATTATGTTTATGGTCTTGCTGTGGCAAATGATGTGGCTGTTTAATCGGTTGATTCCTTTGATTCATATCTGTTTGATTTTGAGGTTGAGACTTAGACATAACACTATTCCTTATGCTATTTTTATTACCATTACTTAATGACAATCAATAGCCTGATTATTAATGACAATATTAAGAATATACTCAAGTTAACCGAATAAAAACAATCATGATGTATCAAAATATAATATTGCAATAAAAATATAACTGTAGAACTCAATATTCTTACTAAAACAATATTAAACACAGAAAATAAATAAATTATTAATAGAATTTTTTAAATAAAAAAATAATGATAATTCTTATACATATGTTAATTATGATGATAAATCATCATCTTAAAATAATACTTATTTCACAAAATTTAAAATAACATGAATACATAAATAATACATATAAATAAATATCCCATATTTATCAAATGGCTCCAAAGTAAAGCTTATGATTTTTAATACAATAGACTTCTTCATAATTATTGATACCTTCTTTATTTTTTATCTCATAGATAGAAGTAAAAAAGACTTATGAAAGAAGTCTAATATATATTAAAAGTCAGTCTTCTGATTCAACTCATCAATAAGCTTTCGAAATTTAAATCGAACGATAATTTAAGTGCTTAGCCTCAAATCATATGTGCAACTCAACAATAGCCAAACCAGCTTGCAAGTGCATTTTAGAAAATTAACATTGTTCATTCGAAAAACACCCATCATGAAGATGGGTATTTTATGAGAAATAGTCGCGAAAATATCGCAATTTAAGCTGGAACAGCGTTGGCAATCGCTTCGCGTGACCAGACCCGATGATAACGAATCAGGGTTTTAAACCGTTCATGTACAGAGGAAAAATTATCTGTTCTTAGCGTTCCATCATCATGGGGCAATTTAAGCTCATGCAAAAGTTCTTGCTTATCTCCTAACAATACAATCGGCTTTAGGTGCTTGTAGGCTTCCAAAAGATAATGTTTTGTCACGCCGTCTTTTAACACTTGCTGGTAATTATCACCATCCACAATCACCACAGCATCATAAGCAATCGAAGGCTCTGCTTTTTGCATACCATCCGATGCAACTGCAGACTGCTGTTGATTCATCACAGGGCCCGGCGTTGGCGTCAATATATGAGCAACTGCTTTTTCAGCCATAGCCCATTGCTGAATCGCATCGATATTCTCTTGGCTCACCCCATCATGTACCAGCACGGCTATTTTTTTAGCTTTGATATCTTCAGGAACAAATGCCGTCATAGAAAGACGCGCCGATTTTTCTACCGAGGAAGATTTGGCCGGATTTTGGGGGGCTGTGACCTCTATACCCAAATTTTTACCGACCTGTTGGGCCAGATTCAGATCTATATTGGCCAATACTGCTTGCACTTCACGTTGGCGGATATGTGGACGCTGCACTTTACTCAATTCAAAAATATAGGCATCTACTACGTGCTTCTGTTCATGCGGTGCCAAGCTCTGGTAATACAGTCGAGCCTGCGAGAAATGGTCTGAAAAAGACTCACTGCGCTGGCGAATTTTTTTACCATCAATTCTTTCCTGATAACTCTCAAAACCACCATCCTGTGCAGCGGGTGGTGTTTCGACTGGCCAGTTGTTATCAATCGAATTCGGTTGATACGATGCCTGACCACGATGAATAAAACTTTGATGCATGGCATCACGCTGGTTGTTATGAAAAGGACAAATCGGTTTATTAATGGGCAACTGATGAAAGTTTGGGCCACCCAAGCGGCTCAACTGAGTGTCGGTATAAGAAAATAAACGTGCCTGTAACAGAGGATCATTGGTGAAATCTATACCCGGTACAATATGGGCCGGGCAAAATGCCACCTGTTCAATTTCTGCAAAGAAATTATCAACATTCCGATTAAGAACAAACTTACCAATTGGCGTGACCGGAACCAATTCCTCGGGAATGATTTTTGTCGGATCGAGCAAATCGAAATCAAACTTCATTTCATCTTCTTCAGCGACAATCTGAATACCGAGCTCCCATTCCGGATAATTCCCCGACTCAATCGCTTCATATAAATCCCGACGGTGAAAATCCGGATCTTTACCTGACAGCTTTTGTGCTTCATCCCAAACCAACTGGCTCAACCCTTGTTTCGGTGTCCAGTGAAATTTGACAAATATGGCTTTGCCGTCGGCATTGATCATACGGAAGGTATGGACGCCAAAACCTTGAATCGAGCGCAAATTACGGGGAATGGCTCGATCCGACATTGCCCACATCACGGTATGAGCAGACTCCGGTACCAGGGAGACAAAATCCCAGAAAGTATCATGGGCTGATCCTCCGGTTGGTATTTCCGTATGTGGTTCAGGCTTTACGGCATGTACAAAATCCGGAAACTTAATGCCATCCTGCACAAAGAAAACCGGAACATTATTGCCGACCAAATCGTAATTACCTTCCTGAGTGTAAAACTTGATGGCAAAACCGCGAATATCCCGTACGGTATCGGCAGAACCGCGGGGTCCTTGTACCGTAGAAAAACGCACAAAAATGGGCGTCTGTATGCCGGAGTCTTTTAAAAAGCCCGCTTTGGTATATTTTTCATTGCCCGGATAAGCCTGGAAATATCCATGTGCCCCTACACCACGTGCATGCACAATCCGCTCAGGAATGCGCTCATGATCAAAATGGGTGATTTTTTCCCTTAGGATAAAATCTTCCAGTAAGGTCGAACCTCTTACACCTGCCTTTAAACTGTTTTGATTATCTGCAATCTTTACGCCTTGATTGGTGGTCAGTGCATGATCTGTAGCATAACTGCGTGAAGCATCTAACTGCTGTGTTTTTGCACTTTCATTTTTTTTGTCTAAAGTACCGGTGCCTGCTACTTCACTTTGCTTGGCTTTATGATTCATCTTGCGCCTCTTTTCTATTGTATAAACATGGGTTCGATAACGTAAATGCGTGGATGTTATGGCTGACATCAATTGGTGAATTTCTGATTGCTTAAAAAGGGAAACAGGAACTCGACCAAACGTTGGGTACACCAGAGTCCTGTTTCACGATGATGGGCATGAGGAGCTAAATAAGGCAGCAGTTTATTGATTTTCATAGCAAGGTTGCCAGTTTCATAAATCTGATGCTGAATATCTTCAAGCTCCCCATCGGATAAAAAACTGAACATATAATTATTTTTATCTTTATGTTCCAATTTGATTCTTCGAGCGTTCAAATCGGCATCTTGAGCAGATTCATCTGCAATCCAGTCATAAATGATCTGCTTTTCAGTAGCAGTAAATACGCCAAACATTTTCCCTTCTTCCTGATTAATCAGCTTCCAGAAGCGGCTTTCTTCGGGATCGTAACCCAGCTTGATCCATTTTTTATCAATGAGTACCTCAACAAACTCTTCTACCGAGTCTGGCGATGCAAGCCACGAATTAATCGTTTTGTTATTAAACTTGCATTTGTCATTGTGAATGACATTACCGATCAAGGCTTTTCGTTTTAAAATTTTAATTACCAAGGCGTCTAAATTTAGATTTGTAATAATTTGCCTGGAGGACAAGCCTTTATCGTTCAAAGCGAAGCCAATCTTCATTTTCTCTAAAAAAGACTTTTTATCATTGAATTTACTATATATTTTTTCAAAAGCTTTAATGGATAAATATGCATGACCATTATCAATATTGTCGATGGTGATATGCAGATTGAAATATTTTGAATCTATTCCTAATTCTTGTAGCTCATAGTTGGTGATCAGCAGATGTAACGGAAGTTGCTCATAGGCCAGATTAAAACCGATGATTTCCGGAATGAACTCGGGGGGTGCATAAGCCAGCGCGAGTTGAATGGCAGGTTGATGATAATATTCATCCTCCAGATCCTGTACAAAATGTTCCAGCCCCAAATTTAAGATAAGATCATCAAATAAGCATACATGATTAGATGTGGCAAGTCCCAAACCGAGTTCTTCCAGATAAATCTGGATTAAGTCTCTGAACACCGGATCATTCCAGTAATGGACAATACTAAACAACCATGAACCGTCTACCCGCTTTACCGGCGCAACCTTAATCAGAAATTCGAATGCCTGACCCACATTTTTAAAATATTCTCGCCCTGCCCCCCTATTTCTTTTTTCTAAATAAGCCTGATATTCAGCACATTGAAACTTATTATTTTCTAGAATCCAGTCCTGGATTTTACTGATATCAGGGGGAAAATCGATGGAGTTATAAGTTAAGCTTTGGATTTCTTTTTTTAAAAAATATGAAGCTTTTCTTTCCTTTTCTTGAATAGAAACCTCACCATTGAGAAAAAAAGTAACCAAATCAAAATAATTTTGATGATTTTTATCAACCAATTCTAGTAATTTCTTTTTTACTGCTACTGGCATTTTTTATTCTCCAAGCGGTAATTAGCATATAAACTTAATTCACTTGGGTTTAATGAAAAAAGCCTATAATTGTTATTATTCGTTTAATTTATGTTGAATCAAAAAATAATCAGGTTTTATATATCAAATATTTAAAACATTCATGCTCCTGAAAAACGAGAAACCAGTCACCTTTTAAAAAAATATTTAATTGTTTATATTTTATTTATTTTTTAGAATATGAATAGGAAATTAAAATAAAGCGAAAAAAATATGATGACTCAATGTTGTGAATTATTGGCTAAAAAAAGTTAAAGGTGACTTTCATTGAAAGCGCTTAGGCAGGTTATTTAGCTTACCGATTTTCCCTGACTCCATTCTCTGGCAAAATTCTAATTGGAGGTTTAGTGTGTTATGACCTGAAAGTTAAAGAAAAAATACTGGAAATCGCTCCAAAACTGATAGCAAAATATACACCTGAATCTATTGAAATTACTGAAGAATTGGTAAAAAAAGCAAAGGATATGTTTACTTCGGATATTTATGTAGGATGTACAGGATTACTTAAACCTGGCGGTTCTGAAACTTCAGAAAAACCTGTGGGAACTTTTTTTTATTCAATTTCATACAAAAACAAAATATATAATTACCGATGTTTATGTAAAGGCAAGAAAACAGAAAAATTAAATAAGCTGATTCAACACATATGTAAAAGTCTGATTAAAATTATTAAAAAAATTTAATAAAATAATAATTAAAATTTAAATTTGTAAATATCAATCTCCCCAATAACCGATATATTTCATAGATATAATATATGATAGAATTATTATAATTACATTTAAAACATTATGTAACATCCATTTTATTTTTTAATGAAATATTCATGCTAATAATGATTATATCTGGTTAAACAGATTTTATTAAAAATATATATTAGATCTCTTGCGAAAGTCATTATTGAAAATTTATCCGGTTTACCAGTGCAGCGATTAAGTTAATGCGTAAACCGAATCTTTTCCGTCTATTTCGATAGCGTTCACTTAATATTCTAAATGTT
>NZ_VPCP01000119.1:0-6486 GCF_013418145.1 Acinetobacter sp. YH12201
TTAGCAACAGGAGGTGTTGTTGAATATATATCCATGTTCATGGATTAAGTCCCCACTTGTTTTTAGGTGGGAACTAAATTAAGGCTTATAGGATCGCTTGGTAAGGCTGTGTTAGCCGGATGCTTACAGTGTATCAAGCGTGATTATAGGTGGAATTACAAATTCCGTGATTTCCACAGCTGAATGAATTTGGGCGACTCTGCTATCCATTCTGTCTTAGCCTTGTTTGTGTCCTGATATTGATTATTATGCTGATATGTTGGGTACGCTTTGGACAAAAACATCACAGGAAAACCTGCTTTGAAAATGCAAATAAAATATATGTTTACACAAAATTTTTAAGAAATATTTATTTAAAGAATGTCACGGATATTTCATGTAAAATCGCTTGATTTTTACCCAATAAAGGCATAATTATATTATTGAATTAAATCCATAAATTTTATATGGGTTTATTGTGGTTCAACTTTATAAAAATTATTCGGGGAACTATCAATGATCAAATTTATTGTAGATGAACAACCTGCAGCTAAAGGCATACACTATATACACAATGCGACACTGGGCTGCGAAGACCTGCCAAAATCGGATGACCAGATTTTGATTGGATACTTTGCAAATTATGAACTCGCCTATAAACGCGCAAGAATGAACTGGCCAACAGAAAGAGTAGAAGGCTGTAGCAAGTGCTGTACGGAATAATTTAAATCTGAAACTGAAAAACTCTGCCTAACTGGCGGAGTTTTTTTTACCTGGTTGATGATTGATTTAGCTGCGGAACACTAAAATGTTTCAATCTTAGATCAGGTTTTGAATAAATATAAATAGATAGGAATAACTGGCGAATAGAAATCGCTTCCCATTCATCTATGGACTGATTATTGTGGATTGTTTGAAAAATGCTCAATACACCCTCATCTTAAACTTTATATTCACGGTATTTAGGGCGCCCAATTGCAACATTATCTTGATCTGAACCACGACTCTGGTGTGGCTAGCTATGAACTTGGCAATCAGTTTATTCGTGTTCAATTTAAGAAAAAATCAAAAATTTATACCTATAGCTATGCCAGTGCCGGCTATCAGCATATTGAAAATATGCAACAGCTGGCGCAATATGACGATGGCTTAAATACCTATATCAATCAGAATGTTAAACAGCTCTATGTGTGATAAAGGGCAGTGGAATTCACAGCTTGGCTTTGGTTTAAATTTTTGTTTATAAATGAATAAACAACGTAATGGCTCACTGCTATAGGTCTATAGTATCTGGCATATTTATCTTTAAAATTGCTGGATTATTGCTTTAAAATTAGGCTGAAAATATGGAAGGGATAAAGTTAAAACCAAGCTTGTCCTGGCAAAATATGACCAGAAACAAGTGTTTATTTAAGTCTGGAAATGATCAACATCATGGCATATTGAAGTATAGATGAAACAGAAGGTATGGGGTATGAACGGAAGAACAGAATGTCAAACATGCATGGTCTGCAAAAAAAGCTTTCCTAAAAAAAATCTTATCCCGATCGGAACAATTCGCAAAGTCATTACAGAGGAAATTTCACAGGACTTTCCACAGTGGTCACCTGGCGACTTTATCTGCCAAGCCGATTTAACCAAATACCGTATGCAGTATGTACAGTCCATTTTAAAATCTGAACAAGGTGAAGTCACTGATCTGGAATATGAAGTGTTGAACAGTATGCAACAGCATGAGCTGATCAGCAAAAATGTAGAGAACAAGCTCGATCAGAATTGGACTTTTGGAGAAAAACTGGCTGATAAAATTGCAAGTTTCGGTGGTAGCTGGACCTTTTTGATCTGCTTTGCCATTTTCTTGGCGCTGTGGATTTTGATCAATACCGTGGTAATGGTGAAACATCCTGCAGATCCATATCCCTTCATTTTATTAAATTTAATGCTGTCCTGTTTGGCCGCCATTCAGGCACCAGTAATCATGATGAGCCAAAACCGGCAGGAAGCCAAAGACCGTTTGCGTTCGCAAAATGATTATCAGGTCAACTTAAAAGCTGAACTGGAGATTCGGCATTTACATGAAAAACTCGATCATCTTTTAATGCATCAGTGGGATCGTCTGGCTAAAATTCAGGAAATTCAACTGGATTTGCTGTCGGAAATGACCAAGAAGAAATAGCCATTTATAACCTGATGCTAATCTTCAATGTTGCGATTTATAGAGATGGAGAAAATATTCCGATTCATGTTGGTTTGGCGTAATAAAAAGCAGAATTTTGTATCAATTAGGGAAATTTTTTTACAAATATAGATAAAGTGGGAAAATATTCCAAAAAGAATAAAAAATGCAAAATCTTAGGAAATTAATCCCGCATATCTTTGTCTATTCTATATCTCAAGGGTGTGAAGGGATCGAAAAGAGTAGATTGCTGCCAGTTGCGTACAACGTGAGTGTAGTACTTACCCACAAGGTCTTGATTCGGCTTAGGACGCTATAAATTACCAATTTATAGGCATCAGGTTATCACTTACAAAGTGGTAATAGTTGAAGTAAAACAGTATGTTTTCCCTGACCCCCTAAAAAATTCTCAAACACATAAAAATAGAAGAAATCAAATTTGAAGTCAAAAAACCTGATACAAATCAGTGGTTCATTTTTGTGGATAAAATCTGCTAATTTAGAAAATATCAGCGAGCATCTGGTCAGGCTATAAAAATGCTAAATGATGATTTCTGGAGTCGTTTTCTACTTTGTTCATTACTCATTAATTACATCATATTAATGATCTGGTTTTTGCTGTTTATTTTTGCCCGTAACTGGATGAAACAGCTGCATGGCAAATGGTTCCAGCTTTCAGATCATACTTTTGATGCCATCCATTATGGCGGCATGGCTATATATAAAATTGGTATTTTACTGTTTAATCTGGTGCCATTTCTGGCCTTATATCTGATACGAAATTCCTAACCCGGATTCAACTTTAAAAGGCTTATAGGCAAATAGATCATCTTTAAACAGCAGTTTCGAAGTTTATAAAAACAGGACCGCTACAATCAAAAACAAGCAAAAGAGGAATTTGGCAGCATGAATCAATTCAAACCTGCACTGGTTTTAGGTATTTTCATTTGTCTGGGGATGATTATTGCGGGATGGATTTTGGGCAGTAGCGCACTCAAAATTAAACAGTATGAACGTATAGTCTCGGTCAAGGGCTTGTCTGAGCGTGAGGTGAAAGCTGATGTCGCAGTATGGCCAATCCGTTTTAGCTCGGCCAGTCAGGACCTGACCCAGCTCTATGACACCATGGAAATACAAACCCAGCAAATTCAGGCATTTTTAAAGGCTGAAGGTTTTAGCGATCAGGAAATTACCACTGCGGCTCCGGTTACGACCGATAAATATGCCCAGCAATATGGCGGCGATGCCAATGTCGCGCTACGTTATACCGCCCATCAAACCATTACCGTCTATACCCACCGAATAGATGCAGTGCGGGCAGCACAAAGCCGTCTGGTGGCTTTGGGTAAAAAGGGCATTGCCTTTGGTGGCGATGATTCAGGTCAACGAACCGAATATTTATTTACCAAGTTAAATGATATCAAGCCAGCGATGATTGAGCAGGCGACACAGAACGCCCGCAGTGTGGCAGAAAAATTTGCCGCAGATTCCAAAAGCCGTTTAGGTAAAATCAAGGCGGCCAATCAGGGACTGTTTAGCATTGAAGATCGTGACAGTAATACTCCCTATTTAAAGAAAGTCCGTGTCGTGTCCACGGTAGACTATTATCTGGCGGATTAAATGGGGTAAAAAGTGATGAAAAAATGCGGTTTGATGTGCAGATAAATTCCTGTAATCTCAATTTTTCTGCAATAAAAAACCTGTATTTTAATCCGGAAGATAAAAAATTCTATTTATTATTCATTTAAGGAAAAAAATTCCCAAAAATGATGAAAAATTAAAAAAACTGAGGGAATTAATCCCGGCCGTGTTTGGCTAATATATGTTTCAAGGGTGTGATAAGGGATCGAAAAGAGTAGATTGCTGCCAGTTGCGTACAACGTGAGTGCAGTACTTACCCACAAGGTCTCGATTCGGCTTAGGACGCTATAGATTATCAATTTATAGGCATAGGGTTATAACTTACAAAGTTATAATGGTTGAAGTAAACCACAGATGTTTTCCCTAACACCCTCAAAAATTCTCCGGCAAAAATATAAGATAAAATTCCCTCTTCTTTTTCTTCATTGATAAAATATTTAATAAATCATTTACCTATAATAAATTATATGCGTTATCTCGATACACTTATTCAACATTGTCATGCTGCTAAAACGGCTATACCTGTTCAGGAATTTATATTTTCAACTGTAGATGATTTACCTCCGATATCTAAGGCGATTTATATCATTGAACAAGTAGACGGTGATATGAATGAAACATTTAATCACTTTCGTATCTTTAAAGCGCAGGGAACTCATGCCTGTGCAAGATTAAATGCGCCTTGCACAGTGATGTATGTAGGTTCATCTACCACAGGACTTAAAAATCGGTTGAAACAACATTTGGGTCAAGGCCAAAAGAGCACGTATGCACTACATTTGAGTCAATGGTTTCAAGGTCAGTTTAAAATCACGATCAGACAATATGAAGTAGATCATCAGGTACTGCAATTGATTGAAGATGACCTTTCTCATCAGCTTAAACCTGCGTTTGGAAAATTGGGTGCAAACAATAAATAATTCCAGATCGACTCTGTATTTCACAGACGTTGACAGTCGGATCTGACCTTGTTATTTTGCGCCCATTCTCCTACGTGCTGTAATGCTATGCCCATCAACGATAACTTCGTGTATATGCCGCCTCAGGAACCGCTTGTTATTGTCTATGAAGATGAAGACCTGGTGGTGATTGAAAAGCCGGCAGGGCTGTTGTCTGTTCCGGGACGCTTACCTGAACATCATGACAGTGCCTATTTTCGCGTATTGGAACGCTATCCCAACGCTAAAATTACCCACCGTCTAGATATGGCAACTTCCGGCATTTTGATGTTTGCCAAACACCGTGAAGCAGAAGTGGCGGTCAGTAAAATGTTTCAGGCACTTACGGTCAAAAAAAACTATATTGCGCTGATTCAAGGCAAGCTTGAAGCCGAAGGCAGTGTCGAAGTGCCATTAATTACCGACTGGGAAAACCGGCCGCGTCAAATCGTGCATTTTGAATTGGGAAAACCCGCCAAAACGCTGTATCAGGCCTTGGAATATTCTGCAGCGGAAGACATTAGCCGGGTATTACTGACTCCGATTACCGGACGTTCCCATCAACTTCGGGTACATATGCAATATATCGGACATCCCATTACTGGCGACAAGCTCTATCATCCAGAACCCTATCAGAGTCCATTACAACGTATGGCCTTACATGCCAGCTATCTGGCTTTTAAACAGCCTTTAAGCGGGGCAGATGTTGAAATTAAGGCTAAAGTTCCTTTTTAATCAGTGTCTTAAATTTTTATCTGTTTAACATTCTAGAATTTTAATCATAAGTTACATATATGATATGCGGGCTATCGTCTGCTTAGCTCACTGATTTATGATGATGAAAATCTTAGAATAATAAAAAGTGCGATCATTCAGACACGATATCCCTTTTCTGGTAATGGAAAAACAAACGAATAATAATGCGTAACATTTCTTTGAAATAATAATAATTTTGAGATAATAATCGTTTATCTATATATCCTGACCACCCTTATTTTGCTGGGATTGCTTTATCGGGCAATCATGCAAATAAGAAAAAAACAGATCATGCTTGAATCTTTACAGGTGAATCTGGATCGTACGCGAAATAATCTGGCAGAGCATGAGCAGCAAAATGATGCGCTGCATCATCAATTAAATACCTGTCGTATAGAGATCGGAAATTTAAAAAACAGGGTTGAAAAGCTGAGCCAGTATCAGGACATTGTAGATATTGAACATTACATTGCGGAGCGAAAAAACCAGGCCGAGAGCTTTGTTGAAGTCACTAAAACTGAAGCAGAGTTTCTGCTGGAAAAAATGAAGGCAGAGATTGAAAATACTCGACATTATCTGGAAAAACTGGAAAAAAACAGCCAGCTTAAGCTGGAAGCCCAAGCCAGAGAACGATTAGGTGCTTTTTATAATCAGGTCTTAGAACAAGAAAGCTTGGAGGCAATTTCTAAAGCACTGGAAAACAAGATTCAGGGTTATGGTATTCAAGATGTATATCCTGTACAAACCTTTCTGGATCAATTGATTGATGGCTATGGTGATATTCATGCCGCGCAGCAGTTAAAAGAAGTCCGCCGTAAAATAAAAAATGCCATTGCAGCAAACACAGGGGGGCAATGTGAGTATGTCGAGAGCCTGTAAATTATTTTGTGTAAGTTCCATTTTTTATAAATGATCTTTTAATCGATCATCGAACTGAATCGTAAACCAATTCATCGCTAAACGCCAATTTTGAATTGGCATGGTCCATTTTTTAGC
>NZ_VPCP01000120.1:0-6387 GCF_013418145.1 Acinetobacter sp. YH12201
CACAGTGCACTGGGTTATGTATCGCCTTTTGAGTTTGAAGCAATGTACTATGATAAGATTAACCCGTTAGGTCAGGTGGCCTAACTTAAATAAAAAAGTCTCCGACAAACCCGGTACGGTTCAGTTTAACAGCCTGCACAACATGTTCATGGACCAATATACTGAACAGTGGAATGCACTAGATGTAATTGCTGAGCGTATCCGTGCTTTAGGTTTTCCTGCACCAGGTACTTATAAGCAATTTATAAAATTAGCTTCAATCAAGGAAGTCGAGAGTGTTCCTAAAGCAAATGAAATGATTCAGTTACTGGTTAATGCACATGAAGCGGTTGCGAGAACTGCAAGAAGTATATTTGATGTTGTGGATGAGGCGAATGACCAGCCAACAGCAGATGTACTCACACAACGATTAGATATTCATGAGAAAACTGCATGGATGTTAAGAAGTCTTTTAGAATAAATTTTGTCAGATGATAAATAAAAATATGAGGCTAACTGCCTCATATTTTTATTACTACAATTTGAAGTAAAGAACTAATTTCAAATTATAGTGATTTAGTGCTATAGTACCAATCTACATAGTTGTAGCCTTCAGATTTACGTGTATCAGCAGCTTCCATTGTTACTGGTGGTGGCACAATCACTTCTTGGCCCGGTTGCCAATTTTCAGGTGTAGCAACTTTGTATTCATCAGAAGTCTGTAACGCTTTAAGTACACGAAGAAACTCATCAATACTACGTCCATTACTCATAGGGTAATAAACCATTGCACGTAAGATACCTTCAGGATCGATAATAAAAGTCGCACGAACAGCTGCTGTATCACTAGCACCTGGTTGGATCATGCCATAAGCTTTGGCAACTTCCATTGAAAGATCGGCAATAATTGGGAATGGGATTTTAATGCCAAAATTTTCTTCAATACTACGTGCCCAAGCAATATGTGAATGTACACTATCAATTGATAAACCTAATAGTTCACAGTTCAGTTCAGCGAATTGCTCAGCGCGAGTTGCAAAACCCATAAATTCAGTAGTACAAACAGGTGTAAAGTCAGCTGGATGTGAGAAAAGAACTAACCATTTTCCCTTGTAATCTTCTAAACTTTTCATACCATGAGTAGTTTTGGCATTGAAATTTGGTGCTGGCTTATTTAATTGTGGAAATGTTACAACTTCATCTAGGTTAGACATTTACAGTCTCCTTAGGGGGGGAATTAATTTAAATAAGAAATGGTTGGATAACCTGCATCAATCCAAGCTTGCATACCACCTTCTACAGAATAAAGTTTTTCAAATCCCATATTTTGAAGTGCTTGAATTGATAGAGCTGAACGAGCTCCTGTACCACAGATTAAATAAATATCTTTTTCTGATAGTTCCTGTAAAGAATGTTCAATTTCGCAATGGTGATTCACTAGGGGATGTTGGGCTATTTTCATTTCCAGCATCCCTCGTGGAAAATTTACAGCTCGATCAATAGCTACAGTTTTGTATTCTTCAGGTTCACGAACGTCTATTAAAATTAAGTCAGGATATTCTAAATATTTCTCGTAGAGCTTCTCGACTTTTATTTCAATAACCTTATTTTTAGTTTCAGCTATTAGCTGGTTTGGGGTTTTCATAATATCCTTTTGAAGTAGATATCAATATAGTTTATATATTTATAATATAATAAGTATTCTCATTATTGTCTAATATTATTAAACTTCTTTCATAAATCAAAAAACAATCTTCGTTCTGATCCTTAGTTCAAAGCGATACATTGGGGTATCTCATTGTCAACTTTTTATTTAATGGTTAAGCAATTGAAAATGCATATTTCATCTAAAAGTAGACCATCCAAATGAAATTCTTCTCTTCCTGAGCTATTAGCAGGAATACTGAATGCTATTCTTGTTGCGAAAAGTTGTGGTATTTCTATAAAGCTACAGCCCTGAAATTTCACGGCTGTAGCTTTATAGTTCTCTGAGTAACGTCACGTGGATTTAATAGGTTTTATTATACTTTGTTATAAGGAATCTGATTAAATCACCATGATAGAGTTTTGGTACCAGGTTGAAAAATTGCTTCCCCCATATCATCAGGATTCGCATATTTTAAACCTTTGATAAGATCACCATCTTTAACACCATATTGATCCATACACATTTTACAGATAAAGACTTGTCCACCATTGACCATTATATTTTTCAGCATGGCCTGATGCTCTGCATATCTATGTTCGAAGCGGCTAGAAGCAAGCATAACCCCTTGATCGACTAAATATACAGTCAAGGGATGCCCTTTTTGGAATTGATTATTACTCATGCCGATGGCCATCTTTGTACGATGGGCATCATTACTGGTAAGCAATACAAATAATGGATCTTTTGTTGTTTCTGCTACTGCAATCGATAAACTTGAAAAAAACAGCAGAAAAGACAAGCTCAAGTTTTTAATAAATTTCATAGGATTTATACTCTTTTTAAATCAATATAACCTGAATTGTGGATAAGAAATTGGCTTAAAAAAAAGGTGGCTACATACTATTAGGGAGTTACCACACAACCTACGCTTTCAGAAACCATGTTTGATTTTACATATTTCTTCTGCATGATTGATGACTTTTTTCAAAAATCGAAGTAACTTATTGGCAATTTTTAAAATACGATCCTCTCAATTAAAAGTTTCGTAAATCGTGTTTATTGCCATTTAGTATAAATTTTCGTATTTCCATAATCTCAAAGCTTTATTCTTTTCATTAAAGCAAAATCACGGTCAACTCTTTAGATATTTACCTTGTTAACAACGGATAGTTTATCTCATCAGAGCACATCGATTGGCACTGTATGCTTTACATTTTGCCTTGATGAAAGATTATCAGAGCAATTATTATTTTGGATCGATCGACTACGCTGCCTGTATGCAAAAATCAGCGTATTCAACGGTATAAATATCTACCATTGCAACACGCGGTAAAAGCTCAATGGACTAGTTCTTTGGCTGTAAGCTGCATTTAATCATGAGTCAGTCAGGCAAGATTGTCAGTACAGCTTTACCTAATGAACATACAGCAGACATTAAAATGATTGAGCATTTGGTAGAAGGCTTAAAAACAAAATTCTATGCTGTTCGTGGATATATCAAGTCAAGAATTAAAAATCAAATTTGAGGAATCAAGACATTTGGTTCAATTACATATCATCGTAAAAATATAAAAACTATTCGTTTATCCAAAGCAGATGAATACCACTTAAAACAACGCAATAAAAAGAAAATTTATTCAGCTTATTGAAAAAATTAAGCTATTAATCTAAATCTATCAACTAGATAAAATACTTTAAATTTCTAAGCTTTTAGAAACTACGACCTTCTCCTTTTTCTTCATACGTTATTCCCTCACGAATATGATACAGTCGCTGGAAAGTCGGAATAATTTTATCGTCATGTGTAACAACAATAATTGCTGTTTGAAATTTTTCCGCCATTTCGTGCAACAAACGAATTACAGTCATGGCACGAACGCTGTCTAAAGGTGCCGTTGGCTCATCTGCCAAAATGACAGGTGGCTTATTAATCAAGCCGCGTGCAATAGCTACACGTTGTTGTTCACCACCTGATAATTGCCCAGGCATGGCATGAATACGATGCTGAACATCTAAAGCCGTTAAAATTTCTAAAGCACTTGCACGTGCTATGTTATTAGGAACACCTGCCAGCATAGGTAATAGCGCAACATTATCTAAAACATTCAAAAAAGGAATCAAATAAGGTGTTTGGAACATAAAACCAATTTTGTCACGTCGTAATGCGTTTAAATCTTTTACTAACCAGTGTTGATCAAAAATCACTTCATTCCCTAAAGTCATACGTCCTTCAGTGGGATCAATCACAGCGCCTAAACATTTTAATAAGGTACTTTTACCTGAACCTGACGGACCAATCAGTCCAACAACTTCTCCTGGATCCACCCACATATTGACATCTTTTAATGCATAAAAAGCATTATCACCTTGCCCAAAACGTTTTTTTAAACCCTCAATTAAAATTCCGTGGGTCATGTGTTATCCTCCAATTGCTTCGGCTGGATCAATACGTAATGCCATACGAATAGCTACTAGACTTGCCAACATACAAATCAACATCACAGCAATAAATCCAAGAATAGAATCCTGAGGAATCAATAATACATACTTTGGAAAATATGGCGCAGCAAAGGTTGAGGTGATTTTACCTATAGTAAATCCAATTAGACCAAGTGAGAGAGCTTGCTGTAAGATCATCCAGGCAATCGTTCGGTTGCGTGTTCCAATTAGTTTCAAAACTGCAATTTCTCGAATTTTATCCATGGTGAGTGTATAAATAATAAATGCCACAATTGCCGCACTCACCAAAGCCAAAATTACTAAAAACATCGCAATCTGCCTTGCTGACGTTGCAATCATCTTGCTAATTAAAATATGTTCCATTTGAAGACGCGTGTAGACAGTCAGTTGCTGCCAACGTTGGATGTGTGCAGCAGTATCTTCTGCGGAAGTACCAGTTTTAAGACGGACTAAAATTGCATTTACATAACGATTGCTGGTTTGAGCACTCAGAACACTGTCTAATAAATCTGGATAAGCAGGCCGATTGTAAATTGGATTTTGTGCGGTACGTCGGCGGTCTTGTAAAATTGCCGCATTATCTTTTTGAAATTGGGCTTGTTGTGCATCTTTAATCGGAATAAAAATCATCGGGTCACCACCTGATGACACCATTCGTCGAGTCAATCCTACTACAGTAAAATAATTACGACGGATTTTGATGCGATCACCTAATTTAAGTCCTGAAGTGATGTCTACAACAGCTTCATAGTGCCCTCGAGTCAATTGACGTCCCGCTAAAAGGTAAGGTGGCCAGCCTAAATTATTCCAGGCATGTTCACCTGTATGGATTCCAACCACCATCGCACGGATATCTTTATCTTTGTAATGAACTTGTGTGGTCAGATAAGTAATATTTGAGGCATGTGCCACACCAGGTATGTTCCTGATACTACGATATAAATCATCACGCACACTAGAGGATTCGGCATATGGACCAAGCGTATCTTGTTGCACAACCCAAAGGTCGGCTCCACTGTTATTCAATAATGCTTTGGCATCATCCACCATACCACGGTAGACACCCGCCATAATTAGAGTCACGCCGATCAACAAGCCAAGTCCAAAACCAGTAAAAACAAACTTACCCCATGACTGGAATATATCCCGACCGGCTAAGCTAATCATTCAGATGTTCCTGCAAGATTTTTTACAATATGCAAACGGTTTTTCGCATTAAGTGGTTTTTCACTATATAAAACGATTTGATCATTTTCTGATAGACCATCGAGTACTTGAACATCACCCTCTAAATTAGAGCGACCTAGTTTAATGTCAATAAATTGTAGTTTTTGATCTGTCACTTTCCAGACACCGACTTGGTTATTGATGCGGTGAATAGCAGCATTTGGAATAGCAAGGCTGCGAGACAGTGGTGCTAGTTTAATTGTCACTTCTGCTAATTCGCCTAAAGGGGGTAGAGGGTTAGGTTGTTGACTAAAGACTACTTTGGCTAAGATTTCTTCGGTAATAGCATCTGCACGAGGCTCTACCCATAAGATTTGACCTGAAAGTGTGCTACTTTGACGCGAGCGTAAATGAATTTGCGCAGGTAAACCTGAGGCTAAGCCAATCGCACTAGATTGATCGAAGCGTGTATTCAACCAAATAGACTTCGGGTCTACAATTTCCAATACGGTTTGCCCTGCAACTACAGTAGAGCCAGGTTCTGCATAACGGGCTGTGACTATACCTGGTGCTGTTGCCATTAAATTTAAATTGTCGCGCTGGGCTTGTAGTGTATTGAGGTCTGCACGGGCTTTATTAAGTTCTTGCTGCATTGAGCCAAGTGCCGTTGTAGCAAGATCAAGTTCCTGCTGCTTAATGGCGAGTGACTCTTGACTGGTGGCATTGATTTTGGTGAGTTGCTGATAGCGTTGAACTTGTTGCTGTGCAAACTTTTGACGAATTTGAATATCTTGTTGCTGAGAGATGATTTTTTGGATAATGGCACGTTGCGCAAGTATTTTTTCTTCTAAATCAACGGGATCCATTCCCCCTAAAAGTTGTCCAGCTTGTACAGCATCTCCTATATCGACTCGAAGGTTTTTAAGACGACCTGCCGTTGTGGGACCAATCTTGTAATTATGACGAGCTTCAACAGTCGCTATACCAAATAGACTAGGCTGAATGGATGTAAGCATCCGGCTAACACAGCCTTACCAAGCGATCCTATAAGCCTTAATTTAGTTCCCACCTAAAAACAAGTGGGGACTTAATCCATGAACATGGATATATATTCAGCAACACCTCCTGTTGCT
>NZ_VPCP01000011.1:0-56474 GCF_013418145.1 Acinetobacter sp. YH12201
CCAAGAATCATAAAATTAGTGATTTATTTCGTCATCTTCAAGTTGGTCAAACTGAATGTCGTAAACGACGTATTTGGGTTGGTCGAGTGAAACTGTATATTAGTGCGCTACGATTAGAAGATGGAGAGCTTTTACTTGTTGTTTCTCCTATGTTTAATGCTTCTGCTATTCGTGATTATGCATTACGCTGGGAAATCGAAACGTTATTTAGTTGTCTCAAAGGACGTGGATTCAATCTTGAAAATACTCGTTTAACAGACCCTAGACGAGTCAAGAAATTGATAGCAGTGCTAGCTATCGGTTTCTGTTGGTGCTATTTAACAGGTGAATGGCAACATGATCGGAAAAAAGCGATAAAAATAAAGAAGCATGGACGACTTTCAGTAAGTTTATTTCGCTACGGTTTGGACTATGTTCAAATGGCTATTCTACGTTTGATTGGTTTTGGAAAAAAAGAAGAATTTAAGAAAGTGCTAGCAATTTTAAGAAAGAAAAAGCCTGATAGGACAAGGATCCTATGAAATTTGTCGTGTACAGAGCTTAAACAGGATTTTTCATAAGCTTTGCAAAAGCAATTGCTTAATTTTGAACTGAATTACTTGTAGCGTTCTGATATCGATTTAAGGTGTCATTATGTTTCGTTTAATTTCTGAAAATGTTCATGTAATTGAAAACGATCTTGAAGCTATTCATGCTGCGTATCATGTCGCAGATTTTGCTTTGGAAGGTCGCAATGAACGTGATCAACAGCGTTTATTGCCTTTTGCTGAAATTGATCTATTCAGCCAGAAAGGCTTAGGTGGTATTCGTATTCCAAAGCAATTTGGTGGTGCTTTCGTTTCCAATAAAACATTGGCACATGTATTCCGCATTCTGAATAAGGCCGATTCCAGTGTAGGACAAATCCCACAAAATCAGATTGCGCTGTTGAATATGATCCAAATGATGGGTACAGAGCAGCAAAAACAGTTTATTTATCAAGAAATTTTACAAGGTAAACGCTTAGCCAATGGTGGGCCGGAACGTAATACCAAAGATACCAAAACCCTGGCAACCACATTAACTTTTGAAAATGGGCGTTATTTTGTCGACGGCGAAAAATTCTATTCAACGGGCAGCAGTTTTGCTCACTGGCTCGCGATTAAAGCTATTCATCCAGAAGGTTATGTAGTACTGACTATCGTCAATGCTCAGGCCAAAGGCGTGAAAGTGATTGATAACTGGAATGGCTTTGGGCAGCGTACCACTTCAAGTGGCACAGTTAGACTTGAGCATGTTGAAGTTGATCCGCTACTGATTTTTGATGAACGCCTGCTTTCCAGTCAGCCCAATTACCGCGGCGCGTATTCACAGTTATTACAGGTTGCCATTGATGTCGGTATTGCTGAAGCGGCCTTTGCTGATACCGTGACGGCGGTGCATAAAGCACGCCCGATTGTCGATGCACAAGTGGAAAAAGCCAGCTTTGAACACTATACCTTGCAGGAAGTCGGCAAGTCTGCGGTGCTATTGGATGCTGCCATTTTGCTGCTTGATGAAGCAGCTGAATATCTGGATGAACTGGATCGGCTTGAATCAGTCACTGATGAACAGGCGGCCAAAGCCTCTATTTTAGTCGCTGAAGCCAAGATTTATGCCAATGATGCTGCACTGCATATCTCGGAAAAATTACTGGAACTTGGCGGTAGCCGTTCCAGTCTGAGTCAGCACAACCTGGACCAGCACTGGCGCAATGCCCGTGTGCATACCCTGCATGATCCGGTGCGCTGGAAATTGCATGCGCTTGGGGATTATTACCTCAATCACACCCTCCCTGCCCGCCACGCCTGGATTTAAGGATATTTGTCATGACTTCATATCAAAACATTATTTCATTTCATCCCGAGCAATTGGCGCATGCACATATTATTCAATCCGATGCAGAAGCGCTGGAAATTGCACGCAATCTAGCGCAACAGTTCAAAGCTGGAGCCATTCAGCGCGATGCCGAGCGCATTCTGCCTTTTGAAGAAATCGAAGCCTATAGCCAGTCTGGGCTCTGGGCCATTACCGTCCCAAAACAGTATGGTGGTGCAGAGGTCTCTAGCTATACCGTAGCGCAAGTGATTGCACTGATGAGTGGTGTAGATGGTTCCATTGGCCAGATTCCGCAAAATCATTTTTATGGCCTGGAGATCCTGCGCAATAGCGGCACCGAACAGCAAAAACAAAAACTCTATAGCGAAGTGCTAAAAGGTGCGCGTTTTGGCAATGCCCTGGCCGAGTTTAAAACCAAAACTGCTGCACAGCGTCAAACCGCGATACGCAAAACTGATCAGGGCTATGTGATTAATGGCGAAAAGTTTTATTGCACCGGCAGTTTATTTGCCCATCGCATTCCAACACTGGTGGTCGATGAACAAGATCAGCAGTTCCTAGCTTTTGTTCCGCGTAATAGCCAAGGTTTGACTTTAATCGATGACTGGAGTGGTTTCGGGCAACGTACCACAGGCAGCGGCACAGTGAAATTCAATAATGTGCAAGTGCTGGCTGAAGATGTAGTGCCATTTGATATTGCCTATTCAGAGCCAACCATCTCCGGCCCGTTTGCGCAATTGCTGCATGCCTCTATTGAAACCGGTATTGCCCGTGCCGCCTTTGAAGAAACTTTAAACCGTGTGCGTCAGGCCCGTCCGTGGATTGATTCTGGCGTAGATCAAGCCACCGATGACCCACTGACAAAGTTCGAACTGGGACGGATTGTCGCCGATGTACGTGCCTCTGAAGTTTTACTGAAACAGGCCGCCCGTTCAATTGATGCCGCCAGACCCGCACCGACCGCAGAAAATATCGCCAAAGCATCATTAGATGTGGCCAAAGTACGTGCACACAGTACCGAAACTGCCTTAAAAGCATCATCCAAACTGATTGAACTGGCCGGTAGCCGTGGTAGCCAACGCGAAGATGGTCTGGACCGCTTCTGGCGCAATGCCCGCGTGCACACGCTGCATGATGCTTCGCGCTGGAAATATTATTTCATAGCCAATCATATTTTAAATGGCGTATTGCCACCGCGCCGAGGGACATTGTAATGACAACAGCATCACAATCTGTACCCAAGAAAATCTTGTTAAATGCTTTTGATATGAACTGTGTCGGCCATATCAATCACGGATTATGGACCCATCCGCGTGATGAGTCGCAGCGTTTTAATGAGCTGAGCTACTGGACAGATTTAGCCCAAACCCTGGAACACGGCCTGTTTGACGGCCTGTTCATTGCCGACATTACCGGGGTGTATGATGTCTATCAAAACAATATTGACCTGACTTTAAAAGAATCAATTCAGTTGCCGAGTCATGACCCCAGTACTCTGGTTTCTGCCATGGCAGCGGTGACCCAGCATCTCGGCTTTGGGGTCACAGTCAATTTAAGTTATGAGTCGCCTTATCAGTTTGCCCGCCGTTTCGCCAGTCTGGACCACCTGACTCAGGGCCGTATTGGCTGGAATATTGTCACTGGGTATCTGGACAGCGCACAGCGATTAATTGGTGAAAAAGGCTTAAAAGACCATGACCTGCGCTATGAGCAAGCCGAAGAGTTTGTACAACTTTGCTATAAATTCTGGGAAGGTTCCTGGGAAGATGAAGCCGTTGTAAAAGACAAGAAAAACCGGATATTTACCGACCCTGCCAAAGTACATCAGGTCAATCATCAGGGACAGTTTTACCAAAGCCAGGGCGTGTTTCAAGTTTCCCCTTCCATTCAGCGCACCCCGGTGTTATTTCAGGCAGGTGCTTCACCGCGTGGAATGGCATTTGCCACCCAACATGCGGAAGGCATGTTTATTGGCGGTGATCAGCCTGCAAAAATCAAAAAGCAGGTCGATCAGATTCGTCAGCAAGCTGCCGATCAAGGACGTCATCCTGAAGATATTAAAATCTTTGTCGGCATTACCGTGGTGACTGCGGAAACTGATGAACTGGCACAGCAAAAGCTGGATGAATATCGCGCTTATGCCAGTCCTGAAGCAGGTTTGGCGCACTTCTCCAGTTCTGTCGGCATTGACCTGTCCAAATTTGACGATGATGAAGCGATCCCTTACCAAAAGACCAACAGCATTGCATCAGTCAACAATAAATTTAAAGAACAGCACATCAGCAAAAATGATTTAAAAGCTCAGCATGTATTAGGTGGTCGTTATCCCCTGATTGTCGGGAGTGGTGCAACTGTGGCTGAAAAACTGATTCAGCTGATCGATGAAACCGGTATTGATGGCTTTAACCTGACCCGCACCGTTGCCCCTGAGTCACACCATGACTTTATCCGTCTGGTGATTCCTGAATTGCAGCAGCGTGGCCGTTATAAAACAGCCTACGAACACGGCAGTTTAAGACACAAACTGTTTAATCAAGGCAACCGACTGTCGACCTCACACCCAGTTCAGCAATTTCGATGTCCAAGCTCCGCCTCAACTTCGAACTCTAACTTAAAGCAAAAACAATCCGCATAAATTTTGAGGTGCAACATGGCACAAACAGCAAAAACCAAACTGACCATTATCGGGGTGATTATTGCCGCAGTCATTATTGGACTGGTGGTCTGGAATCAACAAAAAAAAGCCGCTTCGGATGAACTGGTGATTGGCATTAGCCCTTCATTTGCCAAGCCTTTACAGGTGGCAGCAGTCGAGGCCAAACAGCAAGGCCTGAATGTGAAACTGGTGGAATTTTCCGACTGGAATACGCCCAACATTACCCTGAATCACGGTGATATTGATGCCAATTTCTTCCAGCATCACCCCTTTTTGGATAATGCCAAAAAAGAAACCGACTTTAAAATCAAAGCCTTTGCCAAAGGTGCAGCCACGCATGTGGGTTTGTATTCCAAAAAAATCAAAAGCTTTGATGAGTTAAAAGATGGCGCGAAAGTTGTGGTTCCAAACGACCCTGTAAACCAAGGCCGTGCTCTACTTTTATTGCAACAGGCAAAACTGATCACCCTGAAAGACCCTAAAAACCATCTGTCTAACCTGAAAGACATCGCAAGCAATCCGAAAAACTTGCAGTTTGTTGAAGTCGAAGGTCCACAAACCGCACGTGCAATTGATGAGGTCGACCTGGCTTTTGGTTATCCGCACTACTTGCGTTTAGCCAAAACCGCTGATCCCGAACAGGCACTATTATTTGACTCTAACAAGGACAACCGTTATGCCATCCTGTTTGCCGTGCGTGAGGATTACCAAGATAAAAACGACAAGCTGAAAAAATTTGTCGAGATCTATCAAAACTCGCCAAAAGTGAAACAGGCTTTGGATGCAGATTTCGGTGCCAAACTCTGGTTCCCGGGCTGGAAATAAGGAGAATACGATGGTGAGTTTTGGTTCACAGGTGGACTTCTCTGTTCCCCATATCAAGATCAGAAACCTGAACAAATATTATGAAGTACAGGGTCAATCGGTACATGCCTTGAAAAACATCAACCTGGATATTCCGGAAGGCAAAATTTTTGGCATTATCGGCAAAAGTGGCGCAGGTAAATCTTCATTGCTCCGAACTTTAAATGGTCTGGAACAGATCAGTGAAGGTCATATTCACATTCACCAGCAAGATCTGGCTGAACTAAAACATGCTGAACTGATCCGGTTGCGTCAGCGTATTGGCATGATCTTCCAGCACTTTAATTTAATGTCGGCCAAGACCGTATGGGAAAATGTTGCCCTACCCCTCAAAGTCGCCAACTATAACAAAGATGAGATTGAAGCTCGGGTCAATGAAGTCTTGCAACTGGTCGGTTTGAGTGAAAAAGCACACAACTATCCGTCCCAATTATCGGGCGGACAAAAGCAGCGTGTCGGGATTGCCCGGGCGCTGGTTCACCATCCGGAAATTTTGCTGTGTGACGAAGCTACTTCGGCCTTGGACCCGGAAAGTACTTCTGTGGTGCTGTCCCTGCTCAAGGAAATCAATCAGAAACTCGGCATCACCATTGTGCTGATTACTCATGAAATGCAGGTCATTCGTGAAATTTGCGATCAGGTGGTGGTGATTGAACATGGTGAAATTGTTGAAGCGGGTGAAGTGTGGTCGGTCTTTTCTAATCCACAGCAGCAGATTACTCAGGAATTGCTAAATCTGGAACAGCTGGAATTGCCTTTTTCGCTAACGCCAGAGATTATTGCCGACAGTTCACATAGCATTTTAAAACTGCGTTATGCCTCCAGTGTTCAGCATTCACCAGATTTGAAAGTGATTTTCGAGCAGTTCGATCATCCAGTTCATCTCTATCAAAGTCATATCGATAGCATACAGAACCATCTGGTCGGCAGTTTTATTGTGGCAATCCCCGATCTGCATATAAATACCACACTACTCCAGCAGAAATTAAAACAGTACATTGCACAGATTGAGGTCATTGGCTATGCACGACCAGCTCATTGATTTATTACTTAGCGGCACTATTGACACTTTGTTGATGGTGGGAGTATCTGCCCTGGTTGCCTTTTTTATTGGCTTGCCCATCGCTGTCATTTTAGTCAGTACTGCCGAACATGGCATCTATCCTTCCAAAAGCGTCAATCACGCTTTAGGCTGGGTAGTTAACATTACCCGTTCAGTACCGTTTTTAATTTTAATGGTAGCACTCATTCCATTGACCCGCTGGATTGTCGGCACCAGTTATGGGGTCTGGGCTGCGGTAGTGCCTTTAACCTTGGCAGCCACACCTTTCTTTGCCCGCATTGCAGAAGTCAGTTTACGCGAGGTCGATCAGGGTCTGATTGAAGCCGCCCAAGCGATTGGCTGTAACCGCAAGCAGATCATCTGGCATGTGCTGCTACCTGAAGCGCTGCCCGGGATTGTGGCAGGCTTTACCGTGACTTTGGTGACCATGATCAACTCATCGGCGATTGCTGGTGCCATTGGCGCAGGTGGTTTAGGCGATATTGCCTACCGATATGGTTATCAGCGTTTTGATATGCAGATTATGCTTGCCGTGATTGTCGTGCTGGTGATTCTGGTCATGCTGGTTCAGGCCACGGGCGATTCCATCTCCAGCCAACTGGATAAACGCAAAATTTAAATCCCTATCCATTTTATGAGTTTTCAACAAAGCATCCAGCCATGACCTGACTTTGTCATGGCTTTCATGTAAAATCAGCGGCAATTTTTAAATAACACGTTGTGAGTCATTTCATGGGTTTTAATTGCGGTATTGTCGGCTTGCCGAACGTTGGTAAATCTACACTTTTCAATGCATTGACTAAAGCTGCTATTGCTGCAGAAAATTTCCCGTTCTGTACCATCGAACCAAACACCGGTATTGTTCCTGTACCTGACCTGCGCATGGACAAACTTGCGGAAATCGTTAAACCACAACGCGTGCTTCCAACCACGATGGAATTTGTGGATATTGCCGGTCTGGTTGCAGGTGCATCTAAAGGTGAAGGTTTGGGTAACCAGTTCCTCGCAAACATCCGTGAAACTGATGCGATTGCACACGTGGTTCGTTGTTTTGAAGATGAAAACGTGATTCATGTAAACGGTAAGATTGATCCTCTGGATGATATTGCAACCATCAATACCGAACTTGCACTGGCTGATCTGGAAACTGTGACCAAAGCCGTAACGCGTTTGGCTAAATCTGCAAAAGGGGGCGACAAAGATGCTGTTGCCACTAAAGCGGTACTAGACAAAATTTTGCCTTTACTGGATGAAGGTAAACCTGCCCGTGCAGCCAATCTGGATGATGATGAACGCAAACTGGTACGTGGTTTCGGTTTAATGACTTTAAAACCAACCATGTATATTGCCAACGTGGCTGAAGATGGTTTTGAAAACAACCCTCATCTGGAAGCGGTTAAAAAATTGGCCGCTGAAGAAAATGCCATTGTGGTTCCGCTGTGCAACCAGATTGAAGCTGAAATTTCATTGCTTGAAGATGAAGACCGCGCTGAATTTTTAGAAGCAATGGGCATGGAAGAACCAGGCCTGAACATCGTGATTCGTGCCGGTTACAGCCTGCTTGGCTTACAGACTTACTTTACTGCGGGTGTGCAGGAAGTTCGTGCCTGGACCGTCAAAGTCGGTGCTACTGCGCCTCAAGCAGCGGGTGTGATTCATACTGACTTCGAAAAAGGCTTTATCCGCGCTGAATGTATTGCTTATGATGACTTCGTGCAATACAACGGCGAAGCTGGCGCGAAAGAAGCCGGTAAATGGCGTTTGGAAGGTAAGACTTATGTGGTTCAGGACGGTGACGTGCTGCACTTCCGTTTTAACGTTTAAACCATTCTGACGTTTCAAAACAGTTTAAAGCCAGCATGATGCTGGCTTTTTTATTTAGAGCTGTTTTCAGTTCAGATTCACGGTCTTGGCATCCATTACAGCGCGTTGCTTACGAGCTTCTGCCAGCATACGTTGCTCCAGCTCTTTCCGAAACCCGAACATAAACACCATTTCAGCCAAGACAAATAAAGGGCCGATCGCCAGACCAATCACATCATCCATAAAAGCCGGTTTTTTCTTTTCATAAAAATGGCCCACAAACTGGAATACCCATCCCACCACAAAAATGCCAATACTCAAGCTTAACCAGACCGTCGTATCCAGCTGCGCAATCCTGTAAGCAGATGGATAAGCAAGCGCATAGATGAGCAACATGATCAGGCCAAAGATACGGTCCAGACTGAGATAATACACTATACTTGCCAGTAGTAATCCTAAAGCCAAAGTCAGCTCGACACCTGAAATGACCACACCGGCATGTGCAGTCAGACACATGATTGAAAATACAATCAATGGAATACCCACAAAATGGGTATAAATATTTTTCTGGTCCAGATGATAGGCGGCATACTGGCTCAGTAATTGTTCTAATTTGGTCATGACCGTCTTCCTTGTTAGACTTATATTTTCATTTCACTATATAAAAAAATACCAGGACAAGTTGTCAGCTAGCCGACAACTCAGATTAAAAAGGAATAAAAATGCTCGAACCCATTTATATTAAACATTTAGAGCAGAATATCTGGTTTGCACAATTGCCTGCGGTATTTAAGGATTTTATTGTGAACTGTGCTGTGCAGCAGCGTTTTGACAAGGAACAAAGCATCTTCCGTTCAGGAGATATATTTAATGGGATCTATGCCGTTTTAGAAGGTGCGGTTCGCCTAGGTTATATTGACATTCATGGCAAGGAATCGGTGGCTGCCATTGTTGAACCGGTTATGTGGTTTGGCGAAATCTCGCTGGTGGATGCCCAGCCCCGTTCGCACGATGCGATTGCAACGCAAAAAAGCCTGCTCCTGCATATACCGAGTACCGCACTACAATCCCTGCTGCAACAACATCCAGTTTTTTGGTATCACATTGCGCAACTGACCAGTCAAAAATTGCGCTTTGCTTTTTTAGAACTGATTTCCATTCAAACGCAAAGCATCAGCCAGCGTTTGGCACAACGCCTGATGTTTATTTTAAATGGCTATGGCAATCATTTAAGTATTGAAAACAATGTCATTCATTTATCCCAGGAACAACTGGCACAAATGCTGACCTGCTCCCGACAAACCATCAATCAGGAACTACAAGCGTTGGAACAGCAAAATATTTTGTGCGTATCTTTTAAGAAAATTGAAATTTTGGATGTAGCGGAACTGCATCGCATCGCGCATGCCTTTCCCAATACTTAAATCGGAAGATGAATGAAATTTTAAACTATGAAAATAATTCAGAGATGTATACCGTTGCAGCATAAGCCATTTTATGGCCAAGCATGACAGGTGAATAACTTGCCTGATGATGGATTTATTTTACACATCGTGCTTATGAACGTAATTGGCACACATTGACATCATCAAAACCATTGGTGCATGGCGCAACTTCATATTCATTGTCCGATGATGACTGGATGGCTTGTAGCGGCTCTGCAGCTGTGGCAACACTACTCAAAGCACTTATAACGACAGCTATACTTATAGATAAAAACACTTTATTTAACATCATTATTACTCCTGATCGTTACTAAAGTTAAATACATTTAGAATTAAATTGAATTTTTCATCATAAAAACACAAATTATTATACATAATTTATCATTTTAAGATAATTCTATATATTTATCAGATTATCGTTTTATTCTCTTACTCATTCTTTAAAACTATAACAAAAAGAAAATACCATGACATTTAAGGCATAAAAAAACGAGGCCTTTGCCCCGTTTTTATTTTTTAAACTCCGACCTTTTTCGGATCGGTATTGCCCAGCTGCGGATGCTCAATCGCATCCTTACATTGCTGTTTATCACGTTCGTAATCGGCCTGTTTCTGGGCCACTGAGCTAGATTGATCCATCGTCTCACGCGCCCAGATTTCCAGACTGGTCAGGGCTTTACGGCAGAGCGCATATTTACCTTCAGTCACGGAATCAGTCATTTTGACATTAATGCGCCAATCCGTGCTGAGCTTGCGTGCAGGTTTACGGACCTGTTCTTCCAATACATCCAGTTTTTTGGCATAGACCAAACCATCCACCTGATTAATGAATTTCCAGGCTTCGTTGGCATAAGTGGTGGCATCATTGGTCAGCTTGGGTGCCGGCTTAATTTCAGGTTTTTCAGTATTCTTACTGTCATTTCCACAAGCCTGTAGCAAAACACTACTGCATAATAAAGAAACAATCAGCATTCCACGCGTCTTCAACATCCTCATATCAGGCTCGCTTAGATAAACAATTCGGCACTATGCTAGTGAATTCGAGTACAATACTCAATCATCATTTGACCTGTTGTTCAACTCTCCCGCAAAGGTGTGTCGTGTCTGAGCACAAAATCCCTCCAGTTCAAGCTGCCGGCTTTTGGCAAGGTGCTAAAGACAGCCAAGCCATTATTTTTACTTATCTTCCTGTTTCATTTGCTTTTGGTGTTTCGGCCAGCCAGTTCGGTTTTAGCTCTTGGGAAGCACTATTTCTATCCTGCTCCATGTATGCCGGTGCCAGCCAGTTTCTGGTCGTGGCTTTACTGGGTAGTGGTACATCTATATGGATGACTGCCCTCACCGTGATTGCGTTAGATATTCGTCATGTACTTTACGGTCCGGCCTTGCAAAACCTGATTCAGGACAAGCTGAATTTAAAGAAAACTGCCGTCTGGGCTTGGGGCCTGACCGATGAAGTGTTTGCCTCGGGCATGATTAAACTGTCACAACGCCGTCAGGAATGGTCAGAGTCCTGGATGCTGGGCTTGAGCCTGTTTAGCTGGATGTCCTGGGCTTTAGGTTCTTTCCTGGGTGGATTGTTTGCCGACCAGGTCAGTGCCTTACCGCAGTTTTTACAAGCCGCGCTGGATTTCTTGCTGCCAGCCTTATTCCTCAGCTTCCTGCTCGCTGCCTTTGAAAAGAAACATACCTTTATTGTCACGGTCTGTTTAATTGTTTCCGCGATTGCCTGCTATTTCATTAATTTGTCAGCAGCCATTTTTATTGGCATCTTATCCGGTATTTTGGCTGGCCTATTTAAACACTATGTTTTAAAACAGCATGATGATGCATTGGGAGAAGCCCATGAATCTTGAAATTATTCTGGTCGGGATCATTGTCGGCATTGCCAATTTTGCTTCGCGTTTTGGTCCTTTTTATGTCATTCAAAAACATCAGCAAAATTCTCAAAAGCGTGGCTCAGTCTGGATCAGAATAGCTTTAGGCAGTATTGGCATTGCCGCGATCAGTTCCATGCTGGTGGTGGCAACTCTCCCCCCCTTGATGGAAAGCCCCAATAAAAGCTTCGCCATGCTTGTAGGTTTCCTGACCTTAACCGGGCTCTATTTTAAGTTTAAGAAGATTGTCCCGGCGACTTTAACCGCCGCCTTGACCTATGGTTTGATTTACACTTATCTGCCCGTTTCCTTCTAAGTGTTTTAAAAGTCTCCTCTTTTTAAAGGGGCGACTTAGCGGGAGTTAAAATTAAGGCTAGAGATCACTTTATAAATAAAATTGTTGGACAATATCATTATTTTATGTGAATCCGGGCTTAATTCACCAATCAGTTCTGCTATGCTAAAAGTCCATAAAATCAAGCATGGATGATTTACATGAGCGTGACTATTGGTACTCCCCTTCAAGCTTCTGCCTTTAAAGTTTTGTTATTAGGTTCAGGAGAGCTTGGTAAAGAAGTGGTGATTTCTCTGCAACGTTTAGGTGTAGAAGTTCATGCAGCAGACCGTTATGACCATGCTCCTGCCATGCAAGTTGCACATTATGCTTATACCTTGAATATGGCAGATGCCGAAGAACTCAAACAACTGATTGAAAAAATCAAACCCAATCTGATTGTGCCCGAAATTGAAGCCATCGCAACTCAGGTTCTGGTTGAAATCGAACAACAAAATATTGCCACCGTGATTCCTTCAGCAAAAGCCGTCAACCTGACCATGAACCGCGAAGGCATTCGCCGTCTGGCAGCAGAAGAACTGGGCTTGCCGAGCTCAGCTTACCGTTTTGCCGACTCGATTGAATCATTCCGTGCAGCCTGTGATGACATTGGCTATCCCAACTTTGTTAAACCGGTAATGTCTTCTTCCGGCAAGGGACAATCACGAGTTAAGAACTTTGATGAAGTCGATGAGGCCTGGGAATATGCGCAAACCGGTGGCCGGGTCAATCAGGGTAAAGTGATTGTGGAATCACAAATCGATTTTGACTTTGAAATTACCTTGCTCACAGTTCGTGCCAAAAATGCTGAAACAGGTGAAATCGAAACCCAATACTGCGACGCGATTGGACACCGTCAGGACTCTGGCGATTATGTCGAAAGCTGGCAACCTCAGGCCATGACTCCAGTGGCTTTAGAAGAAGCTAAGCGCATTGCACATAAAGTCACGGCTGCTTTAGGCGGCTGCGGTATTTTCGGCGTGGAACTGTTTGTCAAAGGCGATAAAGTATGGTTTAGTGAAGTATCTCCACGTCCGCATGACACAGGGCTTGTTACCCTTGCATCGCAATTCCAGAGCGAATTTGAATTACATGCACGTGCCATTTTAGGTCTGCCGGTAAATACATCTCGTCATAGTGTTGCAGCCAGTGCCGTCATTTATGCAGGCGTTGATGATCGCAATTTGTCTTTTTCTGGCTTAAATCTTGCTTTAGCCAACCCAAACACCGATTTACGCCTTTTTGGTAAACCCGAAGGTTTTAAACGTCGTCGTATGGGGGTCGCAACTGCACGTGCTGAAACAACAGATCAGGCACGTAAACTTGCACTAGAGACTGCGTCTCAAGTCAGTGTTCAACAAAACTAAACTTGTAACCTTATTAACGGACCACTGTTCATGATCAATACTTCTCCACTGCTGAATTACGTTAAAAGTAACCATGACATTCAGGCGATCAATCAATGGCGCACCGATGTTGAAAATCAGCTTCAGGAAAGTTTTGAAAATGGACAGTCAATCCGGGAAATTATCCTGGCCCGCTCCCATTTGATTGATGAAGCCCTGGAGTTTCTCTGGAGACATGCTGAACTTGACCAGACCGATCTGGGCCTGTTTGCCGTGGGTGGTTATGGCCGTCGGGAAATGCTGCCTTATTCCGATGTCGATATCATGATTTTATCGGAAAATGATATTACTGCCGAGCAGGAAAAACTGATTTCTACTTTTATCTCCTCGCTTTGGGATGTCGGTAATTTCAAACCCGGTATTAGTGTACGCACCATTTACGAATGTGTGGAACAGGCCACCAATGATTTGACCGTCGCGACTGCGCTGATTGAATCGCGTTTAATTAGTGGTAACCGGCATTTGGCCAAATGGCCACGCCGTATTGTTTCGCAAACCTGGACCGATAAAACCTTTTTTGATGCCAAAATGGATGAGCAGGCAAAGCGCTATGCTCAGCACAACAATACCGAAAGCAATCTGGAACCGGACATTAAAAATGCGCCGGGAGGCATCCGCGATATCAACCAGATTGGCTGGATTGCCAAACGTCACTTCCGGGTCAACCGTATTTATGACCTAGTGCATTTAGGCTTTATTTCAGAGTTCGAACTGGGTGTGCTAGAAGAAGCTGAAAGCTTTTTATGGGAAATCCGTCATCATCTGCACCGCCTCACCAAACGCGATGAAAACCGCTTATTGTTCGATTATCAGCGTGATATTGCGGCCCTGTTTGGCTATACACGTGAAGAAGATAAATCGCCGAATTATCCGATTGAACAATTCATGAAGCGTTATTATCGTAGCGCACAGCAGGTATCCACCTTAAATGAAATGCTGCTGGCTTACTTTAATGAATCTGTGATTACCCCACGTTTGCCCAACTACGAACGTAAAATTGAAGAAATTAACGAAAATTTCAAACTGGTCGATGGCAAACTAGCGGTACAGCATCATAAAATTTTCTCGGAACGTCCCAGTGCAATCCTGGAAATCTTCTATTTATTGGCAAATCGCCCTGAAATTGAAGGCATCCGTGCCCGCACTTTACGTCTGCTCACCCTTGCAGCCAAACGCATTAATCAAGATTATCGCGATAATCCCGAACACCAAGCCCTGTTTATGGCGATCATCCGTTCACCGCATCGCCTGTATGATACGCTGGTGGCGATGAAACGTTATGGCGTGCTCGGCAATTATATTCCGGCCTTTGGGCAAATTATGGGGCTGATGCAATATGACCTGTTCCACATCTATACCGTAGATGCCCATACCCTGTTATTGCTGCGTAATTTAAACCGCTTTAAAGAACCTGAATTTGCCAAAGATTTCCCGGTGGTCAGTTCAGTGTTCCAACGTCTTCGCCGTCGCGACATTGTTTATCTGGCGGCCTTGTTCCATGACATTGCCAAAGGCCGTGGCGGTGACCATAGTGAACTGGGTGCAGAAGATGCGATTGCATTCTGCCGGAAACATGGCTTTACCGAACGTGAATGCAATCTGGTGGCCTGGCTGATTCAAAGTCATTTACTGATGTCGATGACTGCACAGAAAAAAGATATTTCCGATCCGGATGTAGTTCAAGATTTTGCTGAAAAACTCGGTGATATGGAGCATCTGGATTATCTGTATACCTTAACTGTTGCAGATATTAACGCGACCAATCCCAAACTCTGGAATACCTGGCGTGCTTCCTTAATGCGTCAGCTTTATACCCATGCACGGGATGTGATTCGTACCGGTCTTGGACATCCGGTGGATTATCAAATGCTGATTGAAGACACCAAATTTGCTGCCAGTGAATTATTGGTCAATGACTTCTCTCTGGCCAATGTCGAAAAAGTCTGGCAAGAACTGGGCGATGAATATTTTATTAAAGAATCAGCCGATGAAATTGCCTGGCATACCCGTGCCATATTGCAGCATGGCAACAACACCGAACCTCTGGTCTTGATGCGTGCCCATCGCCAGTCGGCACAAGATGCGGTACAGATCTTTATTTACACTCAGGATCAACCGAATCTATTTGCCACCACCGTTGCCATTTTGGACCGGATGAATCTGGACGTTCAGGATGCACGGATTATCACCGCATCAACGGCCTTTAGTCTGGACACCTATGTGGTGTTAGATCGTTTTGGTACCTTGCTGACCGACCCTGAGCGTGAACAGACGGTTATTGATGCTTTGGTCAAGGCGTTAAGCGAGTCAGATAAATACCCGGGCTTAATGCAACGTCGTATTCCACGCCAATTACGCCATTTTGATATTGAAAATACCGTGGATATCACCCTGAATGCCGCTTTACAGCAAAACATGGTTGAAATTGCAACGCTCGACCATCCGGGTTTACTTGCTAAAGTAGGTGGTTTATTTATGATGCAGGGTTTAGATATTCATTCTGCTAGAATTGCTACCTTGGGTGAGCGTGCAGAAGATATTTTCTTTGTCACCAAAAAAGATGGTAAGCCAATGACTGATTCAGAAGCTGAAATTTTTGCTGCCCAATTGAAGTCAGCTCTGGATGAAGCCTCAAGTCTAGTCTCTGGTCACCACTAACTTAAATTTACGCGGTATCGATTTCATGAACTCAAGTTTGTCATTATTGCATCCTTATCCTTTTGAAAAGTTAAATAAGCTTTTTCAGGATATCCAAACTGCAGATTTACCCCTTATTGCCTTATCAATTGGTGAGCCAAAGCATCCGGCACCCGAGTTTGTAAAACAGGCCATTATTGACAACTTCCAGCATTTATCGACTTACCCGAACAGCAAAGGCTTACCTGAATTACGTCAAAGCATTGCCAACTGGCTCACACGTCGCTTCAAGCTCAATAGCATCAGTGCAGAGAGCAATGTATTGCCAGTTTCTGGAACTCGTGAAGCCATTTTTTCTTTTGTTCAGGCTTTAGTGAACCGTGAAGATACCCCTTATGTGGTGATGCCAAATCCTTTCTATCAAATTTATGAAGGTGCAACCTTGCTTGCGGGTGCCAAACCTTACTTCATTAATTGCACAGAAGAAAATAACTATCTGGGTGATTTTGATGCGGTTCCTGCAGAAGTGTGGGAAAAAACTGCATTGCTATTTGTCTGTACCCCAGGCAACCCGACTGGTGCAGTATTGTCAAAAGAGCAATTTAAAAAACTGATCGCACTTTCAGACCAGTACAATTTTGTCATTGCCTCAGATGAATGCTATTCAGAACTCTGGTTTGATGAGGCACCAGTAGGCTTGCTTGAAGTCTGTGCTGAAATCGGCCGTGATGATTACAAAAACTGTGTGGTGTTCCACTCCCTGTCTAAGCGTTCAAACCTGCCGGGTATGCGTTCCGGCTTTGTTGCCGGTGATGCCACTTTACTGAAACCATATTTACAATACCGTACCTATCATGGTGCTGCCATGCCGGTTCAGCACCAGCTGGCGTCAATCGCGGCATGGGATGATGAAGTGCATGTAGAAGAAAACCGTAAGTTGTACCGTGCCAAATTTGAATTATTCCAAAATGAACTGGGGCATTTACTGCCACTGAAAAAACCGGATGCAGGTTTCTATTACTGGTTAAAAGTAGACAATGATGAAACTTTTGCCAAAATGTTGATGGAAAAAGCCCATATTAAAGTCCTGCCTGGCCGTTATCTGTCACGTGATACTGAGCAAGGCAATCCAGGTGAAAATCATGTTCGTATGGCATTGGTCGCCGATATCGCACAATGTGAACAAGCCATTCAGCGTCTTAAAGCCATTCTTTAATGAATTAAAGGGACAATAAGATCAAGCATCATCCACTGTTTCACCAGTGGATGATTGGCTTATAGCGTATGGATTAAATGACCTGTTGATTGCATTTGTGAAAATGAAATAGATTTCTAAGTCTGTAAAATAAAATAGGGCGATTCATGAATCGCCCTATTTTATTTATTTTCTATTATTCCAGCTTACTGCGCTAAAGCTGCTTCAATTTCACTTTCCAGCTCTTCAGGTTTAGTGGTGGGTGCGAAACGATTGAGCACCTTGCCATCTTTGCCAATCAAGAATTTGGTAAAATTCCATTTAATGCCATTGCCTAAAATTCCTTTACTGTTATTGGTCAAATAGCGAAATAAAATGTGCGCTTCAGGCCCTTTTACATCCACTTTGGCAAACATCGGGAAACTCACGCCGTAATTTTTTTGGCAGAATGCACCAATCTGTTCATTGGAACCCGGATCTTGCCCACCAAACTGATTACAGGGAAATCCCAATACCTCAAACCCCTGATCTTTGTATTTTGCATACAACTTTTCAAGACCAGCAAACTGGGGAGTAAAACCGCATTTACTTGCGGTATTTACAATTAATAAAACTTTACCTTGATAATCGGTAAATGATTTATTTTTTCCATCTAACAACTCAGCCTCAAACTGATAAATGTTGGTCATGGATAGGTTTCCTCGTCACTTTTTTCTTGTGTTTTTAATTCTAAAGAAGCTGAATTTACGCAATAGCGCAATCCTGTAGGTTGTGGACCATCTTCAAAAACATGGCCTAAATGTGCGCCACAATGATGGCAAACAATTTCAGTTCTGACCATACCATGCGTCGAATCCTGATGTTCTTCAATGACCGAACTATTTACAGGGCGATAAAAACTTGGCCAGCCACTACCACTGTCATATTTAGTTTCGGAAGAGAATAATTCTGTCCCACAGCAACGGCAAAGATAAGTCCCTGCCTGCTTGGTATTCCAGTATTTACCGGTAAATGCTGGCTCCGTCCCCTTTTGTCGCGTAATGCGAAACTCTTCTGGTGATAACTCTCTTTGCCATTCTCTTTCTGTTTTATTGAGTTTTCCCATGATGACGTCCCTTTATATCGTGCTATTTAAAATAGGATAATCGTATATTTACGTCATTCAATCTTAAATTTCTAGTCTTTATTCAACAATTTACAAAATCAATATAATGACTCAAAAAGCAAAAAGTAAGCAAATATAAAATCATGGTAAGCAATTCTGAAAATTAAATGCTTTTTTGTAAGCAAATTTAGTGTTAGGCTTAATCCTACTCTTGCTCAGGATTAAAAAATGTCGCAGAAAAAGAGCGTAATTTTTAAAAATCTGCTGCCTGTGATTAAACAATATCAACAGACAGGTTTTACGCATGAAAAAATTGTTGCTTTACTCAGAGATGAACATCATCTCGATCTGGTAACAACCGAGACATTTAAAAGCTATTTATACCGTTATGCAAAAGTGACCTCCACTCTTTCCGAGAACATAAAAATGCCGAACACTTTCCACACCCCACGCGAAATTAAAAAATCGTCTAAGCTCGAGCATGTATGCTACGACATTCGCGGACCTGTGTTACGAGCGGCCAACGAAATGGAAGAAGCCGGGCATAAGATTATTAAACTGAATATCGGTAACCCTGCCCCATTCGGTTTCGAAGCGCCGCAAGAAATTATTAATGATGTCGCTTTAAACCTGCCCAATGCGGTAGGTTATACCGATTCAAAAGGGATTTTCCCTGCGCGTAAGGCAATCTGCCAGTATTACCAGCAAAAAGGCATTCTCAACATGCATGTGAATGATGTGTATGTAGGTAATGGGGTGTCTGAACTGATCGTAATGGCGATGCAGGGCTTGCTGGATGACGGCGATGAAATGCTGGTGCCTATGCCGGATTATCCATTATGGACAGCTGCCGTAAACCTGTCTGGTGGTACCGCAATTCACTATAAATGTGATGAGGAAAACTTCTGGTATCCAGACATTGCGGATATGGAAAGTAAAATCACACCCAATACCCGTGGTATTGTGATTATCAATCCAAACAACCCGACGGGTGCAGTATATCCACGTCATGTATTGCAACAAATTGTTGATCTGGCAAAAAAATATGACCTGATTTTGTTCGCTGACGAAATTTACGACAAAATTATTTATGATGGCATTGAGCATGTTGCTGTTGCTGCACTTGCCGGTGACCAGCTCTGCATCTCGTTTAATGGTCTGTCTAAAGCGTATCGTATTGCAGGTTTCCGTTCAGGCTGGATGGCCATTACCGGTGATAAATCACGTGCCTTAGACTATATTGAAGGCTTGGACATGTTGGCATCGATGCGCCTATGTGCCAACCATCAGGCGCAATATGCCATTCAAACTGCTTTAGGCGGTTATCAGTCGATTAATGACCTGATCCGTCCGGGTGGCCGTTTATATGAGCAACGCAATATTGCCTGGGAAATGCTAAATGACATTCCGGGTGTCTCTTGCGTAAAACCGGAAGGTGCCATGTACTGTTTTCCTAAACTGGATCCGGAAATTTACCCAATTGAAGATGATGAAAAATTCATGCTCGACTTATTGCGTGCGGAAAAAGTGTTACTGGTTCAAGGAACCGGTTTTAACTGGCCGACTCCAGACCATTTCCGCGTGGTATTCTTGCCGGCCGAAAATGAATTACGTGAAGCGATTACCCGTTTAGGTCGCTTCCTGTCAAAAATGCGCTAATGTCCTGATTTCGGAGATTGCTAAAAAAACCGCGTTTGATCACGCGGTTTTTTTTGTGCCTGCTGTTAGCCAGTGCTAGTCTTTGAGCGGATTGCCAAACTGTTTTAAATATTCAGCACCTAATTCTCTAGAACCCTGATTATTAATATGATTACTGTCTTTATTCCGATATAAAGGCACATGATTAATCATAATTTTACACGCCTGCTGATCACACATTGCCTTGGTTGGATCAATAATTTTCAGGTCAGGGTATTGCCGTTTTGCCTCTGCAACAATTCGGTTAAATTGTAGTAACTGTGTCTCATAATTCTTTCTTGAGATACTACATGGCGCATGGGTATGTAAAATTTCATTGCGAAGGTTACAGTCTGCCGGCACCCCGTCTCTATCTAGCCGAGGGACATCATTCAGCAGAATGACCTGATCACTGGACTGAGAAGCAATCCTCAAGGCTTTCATAAAACCGGTTTTAAATATCTCTGCATTGGAATGATGAACACCATCTTGCAGTTTCACTTCACCATCAAAATATGGCACATAAGAACCGGCTAAAATAATGGTGCGGTAATGTGTTTTTGCAAGATGGGCAGTAATCGCATCATTTCTTAATTTAAATTCGCTCAGCTCTTCCCAGCGATTAAAATTAGATTCAAAACGCCGCACTCCAGGTAAATAGAAGGTTGAACTTTGTGTGACATCATAACCGCGTAAATTGGCATCTTTGGCCCAGACATCCAGCATTGCGCTATAAGCGTTGGCATGCGAATCACCAATCAACAAAAAATCGATAGCCGTTTTCCGCTTGCCCAATACACAGTCATCCTGTTGTGGTAAAGCTTTCGGGTCCTCAATATCCATACATTTATTTCGGATGATATGGGCAAATGAGTTGAGTGCTTCCTGTTTAAGATAAACAGAATGTGGAAACCGGTCTGGAAAACCCTGATTGATATTGACGGTCTTGGCAATGGCGATAAAACTAAGGGCTGGCAGCAGAAAACCAATAATGATCACCTTGTAATTCGCCGCCATCACAAAACGTTTGCTGGGTTTTTCGATGAGCTGATAGGTTAAAAATGCCAACAGGATGGACAATAATACAACCACCACCTGATTTTCGACATTTAATGGCTGCATATAAATGCCGAATAACACGATAATCGGCCAGTGCCATAAATACAAGGGATAAGAAATTCTTCCGATCCAGGTGCTTAAACGATTGCTCAGTAACACATTACTTGAGGGTGAACATTGCCCGAGATAAATGATAAATGCAGTTGCCAAACACGGGATCAGCGCCATTGCGCCAGGAAAAGGTGTCTGTTGGTTAAAATATACTGCTGTGGCAAACAACGTGATTAAGCTACCCCAAACCAGACTTTGTCGTAATTTTTCCGGAATTTTGAGCTGAGGCAGGAAGCCAATCAATGCACCAATCAGCAACTCAAAGGCACGTACCGGCATACTGTAATAGGCCTTCTCTGCATTTTGCATTAACGTGTGCTGGGCATAAAATAGTAAAGTCACGATTAATGTCGTGATGATGGCCCAGGTATATTTACGCGACACCTTTCCAACAAACAGCAACAACAATAACGGCCAGAAAATATAAAACTGCTCTTCAACCCCAAGCGACCATAAATGCAATAAAGGAATACCTTCGGCATCCTGACTAAAGTAATCTCCCACCTCATTGCGCATATAGATATTCGCTATGAGCAGAGTGGCATACATCACACTGTCAAAATATTGCGTCAGATCCCCAGGTAGCATCACCTGCCAGGCAATAATACTGACAACGCTGAGTACGGTAAAATAAGCAGGTGCCAGGCGTACCACACGTTTCTTGTAAAACCGTGCAATAGAAAACCGTTTGCACTGAATATCGTGGGTTAAAATGAGGGTAATTAAATAACCTGAAATGACAAAAAAGATATCCACACCAATATATCCTCCTGAAAAGAAAGATAATCCGACATGGTTAAAAATCACCAATAAAACGGCGATTGCCCTTAAGCCATCGATATCAGCACGATAGGAGAAATTCATCATTTCACAAAGTATAATAAAGAAGCAAAATTGTATGCCTTTATTCAGAAAACTCAATTTACAAAATAAAAGATTTATATCTTGGCCAATTTTATAGAACCACTCTTAAAGATTACTTAATCACGTATGCATGCGTGTTTTTATAGTGTTTATTTGTTCTGATCCTGTTTATTGTTCGGTACACATGCTATTTATATGATGAATGAATAATAAATACTGTGAGTACATGGATGTCCTCAACCAATATCAAGCTTAGTCTTTTTTTATGCCTCAGTATGTGCTTGGGGATTGGTATTTTACGTTTCTCCTATACCGCCTTGTTACCCAGCACGCGTGAAGCGTTTGATTGGTCAACAGGTTTTGCCAGTCTTTTAGGTAGTGCCAATTTACTCGGTTATCTGATGGGTGCTTTTGCAGCCATGCGACTACCTCAAAACAAAAGCATGACCCTATATATTCAGATAGCTGCAATTGCCGGAATGTTCAGTTTAATGTGCTGTGCATTTTCCGGTTTTCCGCAAGCCTGGTATATTTTTTGGCGTGTAATTTCGGGAATCAGTGGCGGCCTGCTGATGATTTTATCCCCGAGTGTGGTGGCACAATGCTGTGAGATTCAGGACCGTTTTAAAATCAATTTTATTGGTTTTAGCGGAATTGGTCTGGGAGTTTTATTGGCGACCCTGTTCCTGCCTTATCTGGACCAAATTTCCATACAGACTGCCTGGCTGATTTTATGTGGTTTCGCGCTGATTATTTGTGCCTGCTTAAGTATTTTACTGCAACAATTTAAGCATCATCTGTCTGCACAAACAGTGCAGGCTCAATCTAAAACTCCACTCAACACAATCTTTTATAGTTTGCTGGTTGTGTATGCCTGCAGTGCATTTGCCTATATTCCACATTCATTATTCTGGATTGACTACCTGAGCCATGAACTGGGTCTGAACCTGTTCTGGATCAATTTCAACTGGATTCTGTATGGCTTAGGAAGTGCTTTCGGGGCTTTTACTGCCTATTCACTGGCAAGAAAATTTGGCAATTTTTTCGCCCTGAAAATTCTTTACAGTCTGTATATAGTAGCCATTTTTATTGCAACCTTAAACACCAGTTCAGTGCTGACTTTTGCTTCTTCCTTTTTTACCGGCATGCTCAATCCGGCAGTGGTGTTTTTAACCTCCTATACCATTCTGCAACTCTATGGTCTGGCGTATAAAAAGCTCTGGAGTATTGCCACACTATGCTTTGCATCTGTGCAGCTGATTGGCGGATTAAGTTTTAGCACTCTGCAACATTTTGGCGTGACTTATCATCAACAGTTTGTCTTGGCTGCGATAGTTTTATTATTGGGAACATTACAACTGGTCTGGCATACTCGTACAGCTAAATTCAAAACCAGTGAGCCAGCATAACCTGTTTCGATTCAGGCAGATGGCATACATATGCCTGCTGCACCACCAGATACCGGGACTGACCTCCAAAAATGAGCATAACGGTCGCAATAAGATGCATACTGACTTTCTTGCTCGCGTTTGTTCGATGCTAGAACATACCGCTTAACTATTCATGCTATTGTGCAGATTGCATGATAAATTTCGCTCCTGATCTATAAAACATCGTGTACCGTAACCATAAAAAACCCGCGACATGCGCAGGTTTTTTTCATACAGATTCAGGTCAAATGACTTATTCCATATTGTTAATGACCGCCTGACCAAATTCCGAACAACGTAACAAAGTCGCGTCCGGCATTAAACGTTCAAAGTCATAGGTCACTGTTTTATTGGCAATCGCACCGGAAATACCCTTGATGATCAAGTCAGCCGCTTCAGTCCAGCCCATGTCACGCAGCATCATTTCAGCAGAAAGAATAATTGAACCCGGATTGACTTTGTCCTGACCGGCATATTTAGGAGCAGTCCCGTGAGTCGCCTCATACATCTGGATGGCTCCGCCGATATTGGCACCCGGTGCAATCCCGATACCGCCCACTTCGGCAGCAAGCGCGTCAGAAATATAGTCACCGTTTAGGTTCAGCGTGGCAATCACCGAGTAATCGGCAGGACGCATCAAAATTTGTTGCAGGAAGGCATCCGCAATCACATCTTTAATGATAATGTCTTTACCAGTTTTAGGGTTTCTGATTTTAACCCATGGCCCACCATCCAGAAGTTCGCCACCAAAACGCTCAAGCGCAACTTCATAGCCCCATTCCTTGAATGCACCTTCGGTGTACTTCATGATGTTGCCTTTGTGAACCAGCGTCACGCTTGGCTTGTCATTATCAATCGCAAACTGGATCGCTTTACGAACCAGACGCTGAGTACCTTCTTTAGATACCGGTTTAATCCCGATCCCGCAATTCTCTTCGAAACGGATTTTTGTCACACCCATTTCTTCTTTCAGGAATCGAATGATTTTTTTGGCTTCTGGTGAATCTGCTTTCCATTCAATACCTGCATAGATATCTTCAGAGTTTTCACGGAAAATCACCATGTCCGTCAGTTCAGGATGTTGAACCGGAGAAGGTACGCCTTCAAACCAGCGCACTGGACGTACACATACGTACAGGTCTAATTCCTGACGTAATGCAACGTTTAGAGAACGGATACCGCCGCCAACCGGGGTTGTTAACGGGCCTTTAATAGAAACAACAAATTCACGAAGAGCTTCAAAGGTTTCTTCCGGCATGTAAGTGCCGTAGATTTTGTCTGCTTTTTCGCCGCAGTATACTTCCATCCACTCGATCGAACGTTTACCAGCGTAAGCTTTTAGAACCGCAGCATCAACCACTGCTTTCATGGCCGGTGTAATATCTACACCAATACCGTCACCTTCAATAAAAGGAATAATAGGATTGTTTGGAACATTGAGTGACAAGTCTGCATTTACGGTAATTTTGCTACCATCCGCAGGAACAACGATCTTCTGATAACCCATTGTCTAGGTTCTCCCTTTGTATCTAGCGATATCTAAAAATAATTGCCGATTAGGCAATACTTTCGTCCTTTCTTAACGCATAATAGTTTAATTGAATTCCATTGTGTTTAAGATTTATACGGGAAATAACAACATTTCCCCATTGAATAAAACTTAACCTTTTTAGTCTTATGTAATTAAAGAAGTTATTTGCTATGAAAATCGTCATTCTCAATAAACCTTATGACGTCCTCTCCCAATTCCGTAAAGACGAAGCACACATGACCATGGCTGACTTCGTAGACGATCCGACTTTGCGTTTGGCGGGTCGCTTAGATATGGACTCTGAAGGTTTAGTTTTTTTAACCGACCACGGCGGTTTAAACCAATTTATTACCAACCCGGCCAACAAGAAGTTTAAAACCTATCTGGTACAGGTTGAAGGTGATGTCACTGAAGAAGCGCTTGAACAGCTGCGTAAAGGGGTTGAACTGAAAGATGGTATGACCCTTCCGGGCAAAGCCATTAAAGTGCAACAGCCAGAATGGTTATGGGACCGTGATCCACCAGTTCGTTTCCGTGCATCTGTGCCCACCTCTTGGATTGAAATTTCAATCTGTGAAGGTCGTAACCGCCAGGTTCGCCGTATGACTGCTGCGGTAGGTTTTCCAACTTTACGTTTGATTCGTACGAAAATTGGTTCTATTGATCTTGTTCAATTGGGTTTACAACCAGGTGAAACCAAAGAAATCGAGCCTTTGTTATACCCGGACTTTAAAGATGTACCTGCGGAAGAACCTTACCGTTCACGTTCTTATGTGAAAAAACCGGGTGGTACAGGCGGTAAGCCAATGGTTCGCAAGAACAAAGATGGTTCCGTGAAGAAGTCATCTGGTACGAAACGTATCTGGCAAATGGATGAAAGCGAGAAACCGCGTCGTAAGACCAATGGTACAACGCGTCCGAATACCAAAGCACCGCGTGGGCGTGGGCGTGGTCGCGGTTAATTTTTAGTATTCAAATTAAAGCTCACGAAAGTGGGCTTTTTTCTTTAATAAGTATTATAGATTTAACTTGTCATATGCTTCATCAACTTGGCTCAATATATAGTACGTCTTAATCTGATGCCAATTATTTTCTTCCTTGAAAAATCCTGCAAAATAACTGGTTCTTCTCTTTTTATTGATTTTTCTTTAGATAAATAAAAAACCGACGCCTAAGCATCGGTTTTACATGAAGTTTAAAGAGTATACAAATTAAGCCTTTAACCACTTCTCAGCTTTGGCCTGATCTTCAACTTTGAGTTCAACTTCCGTCAATTCAGAACCACCCGCCTGAACTTCAAAAGTCATTAACTCATCACGGCGGAAAGCTAGTACAGTGTACGTTCCCTCTTGTTTTGCATATTTTTCAACAAGTTTAGTCGTTGCTTTCAAGCCATCAATCGCGATAACAACATCTTGGGCAGAAAGACCTGCTTTCCCCCCTGAACCTTCTCGACGTGCAGTTTGAATCACCACACCTTCAGGTTTATCGGCAAGCTTTAAGCCAAATGGCAAAGACTTGTCATTTTTAACGTCAAAACTTAAACCAAATTCGGGAAGCAACTGATCTAACGGCAATTCATCTGTGGTATTGATCAAATGATTGATCTGTTCAAGCCAGTTATCACCGGTCAACTCATTACACAATTCGAAGATGGTACGTTCATTAACTTGAACACCATTTTGCGCATTTTTATACAATTTACGCATTAAGGCATCCAGGCTTGAACCGCGCAAACGCAAGCCCAAGTCCAGACACAGCGCTACTAAACAACCCTTGTTGTAGTAGCTGGTGCCGGCGTTATTGGAGTTTTCATCCTGACGGTAGAATTTAACCCAAGCATCAAAACTTGAATCTGCAACGGTTTGAATCGCGCGTCCCGGATTTTGTAAATAGCGGTCAATCTGTGCTTTTAACAATTTCAGATATGATTCTTGAGAAATCACCCCACTACGTAGCAATATCAAATCGTCATAATACGAAGTGAAACCTTCAAAAATCCAAAGCAGCGAAGTGTAGCCTTCTTTGTTTAAATCATAATTGACGAAATTTTCAGGACGAATAAATTTTACCAACCAAGAGTGGAAATATTCATGACTGCATAAACCCAGGAAACGCTGATAATCCGCTGATGGTTCAGCAGGTTCATCTGCTTTAGGCAAGTCATCACGCGGGGTAATCAGACTGGTACTGTTCGGATGCTCCAAGCCTCCATAGCTATTGCCTGTCGCCATAGTCATAAAGGTATAATCGCTAAATGGTGCAGAACCAAACATTGAAATTTCAGTGCTACATATTTTTTCAATGTCTTGCTGCATACGCGCCGCATTCATGGCATGTTTGCCAGACACCACAAATTCATGCGGGATACCATTAGCTTCAAAGCTAAAACGTGTTTGTTCTGCCAGCTCAAAGGGTGAATCAATCAACTGGGCATAGTTATCCGCCTTTAAGGTATAACGACCTTTAACCAGACTTTTAGCCATTAAACCGGTTGCCAGCTGGAAATGTTTCAGTTCATCTGGAAGGAACACTTCAACTTCAACCGCTTTATCTTCCTGCCCTTCTAGTCCCAAACATGCACAGGCCGGATTCACATAGAGACGTGTTTGGTCCACATAGGCACCGCGTACAGACAAGTCATAGGCATAGACATCATATTCCACCGTAATCAGTTCATGATCGGTATTAAATAAACGCCATTTATTCTTCTCAAATTTCTGAATTTGTAAAATGCGCCCATCTTCATCATAAGCACGAACTGACTCAATATGCTTTGAAAATTCGCGAATCAGATAGCTACCCGGAATCCAGGTCGGTAGAGAAAGGACTTGAGTTGGATCAGCTAAAAAGCGAAGTGTCACGTGAATAAGATGCTGACGATAATCGTCAAATTCGATTTGATAATGCAACATAATGGGCAATATAAAATATAAAAAAGTTAACTTAACAATTAGCTTAGCATTTTTTGTCCGGCAATGCTGAACTGTCGCAATTGTCTGCAATTCCGACTAGCCATTCTTAAAAAAAAGGCATAGCATTCCTCATATTTTTTGCATTTCTACCACCAATGGATTGGTAAATAAGGAAGATCATTGAAAGCTGTCATCTATCTCCTCGCATCCTTAAGTTTATTGTGTTCCACGATAGTCAATGCTGCATTACTCAACCTTGTTCCTGAAAGCGTTGAAGCCCAGGCATGGACCATTCTTGATACCCAATCAGGTCAAGTCATTGCAGAGCACAATAGCCATGAGCAACGTGCACCGGCATCCATGACCAAAATGATGGTTGCGTATATTGCATTGAAAGAAATTGAAGCCGGTCATTTAAAAAAGGATGAAATCATCACGGCGACACCAGTGGTAAAAATGGTGCAGTGGGATGAGTCGCAAATGTATCTTAAACAAGGTGATCAGATTACTGTAGATCAGCTTCTGGCAGGTTTGATCGTGATGTCAGCCAATGATGCGGCAGTGACCTTGGCAGAACGTATTTCAGGTACTGTACCAGCTTTCATCCAACGCATGAATAAAGAAGCCAAAGCCTTAGGAATGAAGGATACGCATTTTGCCAATGCACCAGGCGTGACCATGCCGGACCATTACTCATCTGCTCATGACATGGCCCTGCTGGGTCAAGCACTGACCGTTCAGACGCCTGAATATCTGCATTATTCAGTCATGCCAAGTTTCAGCTATAACCAGCGTTTTCACCGCGCAACCAATCTGGCACTCAAGTTTGACCCAAGTGTGGATGGTTTAAAAACAGGTTTCACTAAAGCGGCAGGTTATAACCTGGCTTTGACTGCACACCGCCCTACTGGTAATCCTGCACTACCTGAACGTCGCCTGATTGTGGTGGTGATGGGTACAAAAAATGCATTAAAACGTGCAGAAGTTGCCCACACCCTGATGGATATGGCCTATACCTATACCCGTAATGAGGTCGCGATTAAAGACAAGCAGCTGATTGCTGAATTGCCGGTGGTGAAATCTACTTTAAAAATGTTTAAACTGGAAACCAGCAAACCGCAAATTGTGACGACGTCTTTATATGATCAGCCTTATGCGATTGATCTGCAAACTTATGATACGGTCAATCAGCGTGTTATGCTGAATACAGGCAATGGTACGATTCAAGCCATTGAGCCCTTACAAGAAACCAAGACCCACTTAAATGTTGAAATCACGGAAAAATACCTGACTGCTCCTTTAGCCAAAGTTATGCAACTGGCCACCGTGCAGGTTTATCAAAATAACCAGTTGATCCGCACCATTGCCATTGAAAATGATGTGCAAATTGAAGAAGCCAATTTTTTCCAGAAAATTGCCCTCTGGTTTAAACAGCTTTTTAGTTTTTTCTCAAGCGATGACATTCGGGTCAAAATTTATCCTCTACGCTAAAGGATGAATAGTTTTGACTTGAGTCAGATGACAGAACAATCTTATTCATAAAATAATCATTTGGATAAAAGTAATAAAAAGAAGATGGTAAGTATATATCATCTTCTTTTTACTGACCAATAATGACTGCTAAATGCCTGACAGCTCAAATTCAACTTTCCTCCCTGTCCCCGTATAGTATGCTCAAATTTCCCACTCAAAGTCTTGTCGTGTTGTTAAACCATTATCAAACTACTGGCGTATGACTGGACAAATCAAGAGCTCTGGATTTTGTCACAAGAAAAACAGCTAAAAAGATTAAAATTTCATTGAAATTAAAAAAACCATCCCCACTATTAAAAAAACACCATAAGAGTGGGAAAAATGCAGATTTTTGCTAAATCTAGTCTACAAAACCTACTTTTCACTTTATGATGTACCCTTAAAAAATTGAATGGATCAATAACATGACTGCTATTGCAAATGACCTCGTGGTTTCTTTCCACTACACGTTGACTAACGCAGAGGGCGAAACTCTCGACCAATCACAAGGTGAACCACTTGCATATTTGCACGGTGCGGGCAACATCATCCCTGGTTTAGAAAACGCTTTAGAAGGCAAAACTGTTGGTGAAAAATTCACTGTAAACGTTCCTGCTGCTGAAGGTTATGGTGAATACAACCCTGACCTCGTACAAGAAGTTCCAGCTCAAATGTTCCAAGGTGTAGACAACATCCAACCTGGTATGCAATTCCAAGCTCAAACTGATGATGGCGTTCAAATCGTGACTGTTAAAGCAGTTGAAGGCGACAACGTTGTTGTAGATGCTAACTTCCCACTTGCTGGCCAAGATTTAACTTTCGAAGTTGAAATCGTTGAAATTCGTGCAGCTTCTGCTGAAGAATTAGAACACGGTCACGTACACGGTGCTGGTGGTCATCACCACTAAGATCGCCCGCGATCATAAAAGGCAAAGTTTTGACTTTGCCTTTTTTATTGCCTTGAATTTTTTATCCCATTCAATTATCCGCAATCATTTCAGTGAGCAGGGCAATTTTTCAGCCATCTCTTTAGAACTGGCTAAGCTGTTTTAGGCGCTGCATATCGATAATCCTGATCTGGCTATAATTCCACTCTACAATGCGTTGCTGGATAAAATATTGTAGTTGCTTGTTTAAGGTTTGCCGGGACACATGCAGTAATTCGGCAAATTCCTGCTGGCTCATTTTAAATTGAATGGTTGATTTTTCCTGACCTACTGGTCTTGCCTGTTGACCCAAGGTTATTAAATGACGTGCAATTTTTTGCGTCATATTCGCAGTTTGCAGATAACGGTTTTTCTCCATCAAACCATACATCCGTTCACTCAGTAATTGAATGATCTGCCACATGGCTTGCGGCTGCTGTTGTAATTGTTCCAGAAAAACCTGACCTGAAATTACAGCCACTTCAACTACTTCTACTGCATAAAAATCAAAATTCAGCGGTTTTTTCTGTAAAAATGGCACCAGATTAAATACCGAATACATTTTCACATAATCACTGACTTTAAACTCGCCATCACTGAGCAGCCAGCCAATCTGCATCCGTCCGGACAACAGTACATAGATATCGTTCATTTTTTGCTGATAATGCAAGATCTGTTGCTGTGGTAAAAAACGCAGATATTTCACATGCTGCAATAAGGTTTGATGGGATTGTGCATTGAATGCAGAAAACACTGCATCCTGCCCAAAAATCTGCTGTAATTTTTCTGCGCGACTGAGCATATGAAATTTATGATCTCATTCAAAATAAAAAACCTAATATATAAATACTAGGTTTTTTATATGCTTAAACCAACCAACTTTTAGCGCTATGTATATCTCGAATTCAGATCACTACGAGTCCATACAGCCTAAATCAATACATCTAACCATTAAGATGCTTTTTCTAAAATTTGACCATTTTCAAAGGTAAAATTGGAAATGTCCTGTTTAACCACTTTCTTCAGGTTCACACTTGGGCGACCATCTACACCAACTGGAATATCCCCTTCAATGGTAACACGACGCACAACACGCAGCTCATCCCCATAATCATTAATCGCACGGTGCTGTGTGGCACGGTTATCCCAGATGGCAACATCACCTACACTCCAGCGCCAACGCACAATGTTTTCTAAATTCACGGCGTAATCCTGGAATAAATCAAACAGGCGGCGTGAATCCTGGCTGTTATAACCTACAAAGCGTTTAAAGAAGTGACCCAATAACAGGGTCTTTTCCCCACTTTCAGGATGCACGCGCACCAATGGATGCTCTGTTTCATATTCGGTTGAATTGAATAGCGCACGATATTTTTCTGCATCAATACGCGGGCTTGTGGTTACTTTAGAAGCATAGTCATAGTCGTTGCTATGTACTGCCCGTAAACTGTCTGCCAAAACTTTCAGTTCTTCTGGCAGATCGTTATAAGCTGCTGTGGTATTTGCCCAAACCGTATCACCCCCTGCTGTAGGCGCAACTATACTGCGTAAAATGGAAGCCTTTGGATAATCTTCAATAAAGCTGATGTCGGTATGCCAGGTATCTGCCCGCCCACCACGTGAATCCAGCTCAAGCACATGTGCTGTTCCACTTTTGACCGGAACGGTTGGATGATTCAAGGGCTTGCCCAATAAAGCGGCAAAGCCTTCCTGTTCATCATCAGTTAAATGCTGTTGGTTTTTAAAGAAAATAGCTTTGTACTTGATTAGAGCATGGTTAATTTCATGGACCGTGTCTTGATCTAGAGTTGAAGACAATTTAACCCCTTCAATTTCAGCACCAATACACCCGGTAATCGGTTTTACCTGAATATGTTGATATTGATAGTTCGGATCATAGGGTTTGGTTTGATTTTGGCTCATGGCGATTCCTTATATTTCAATTTTTATTGCAACGTTATGTTGTTGAAATACAGTCTGCCCTGAATAGGCCATAAACACTGTCAAAGCGTTGACAGTGATCAGCATAATACCTGCTGAAGTTTTGAACTTTCCTGATTTAGAATTTTGAGATTAGATTTCTCAACCCTAAAATTATTCAGACAATTAAAAAATACAAGCTATTAAAAAACATAAAAATGTCAAATTTTTAAAGCGATTTATTGATGATCAAGTCAAAACATTAAGAAAATAATCTGGAGAATAACATGCACCAGAGCTTTGTCGTTTCAGCATTGATGATGTGTTGTCTCGATAAAATCATTAAGCCTTAATTATTTTTATCTGTACATCAAAATAGCCCCTAAATCGGGGGCTATTTATTTTAAAAAATTATAGATAATTGCCTTCACGTTCTGGCTGATACAACACTTTTTCAATTTTCACTTTCATTAAATGACCATCTGGCTGCGGCCATTCAATTTCCTGACCCTCAGCCAATCCTAAAATTGCTGCACCGATTGGTGCAAGTACATTCACCTGTCCTTTCTCACCCAGAAAATCATGTGGGTAAACCAGGGTTATCGTAGTTGGTTCATTCGCAGGGGCAATGGTAATTGATACCCGTGCATTCATTGTCACCACATTTGCCGGCATATCCTGCGGGGCAACTACTTGAGCACGTGCAAGCTCATCTTCCAGATGCTGCATGGTTGGCGTCAGTTTAGACTGATGCTCAAGCATCGTTTCTAAACGTTCCAGATCTTGTTGTGAAATAATAATAGTGGGTTTAGCCATTTATCTGATTCCTTTGGACGAACAATGTCATTACAGCAACAGCAAAATATTTATAGCTTTTATAGGGGGATTTATTCTGTTATAGCAGAAATACCAGCTTTGAAAAATATGACTTTTAATATATATAAAAAAAGCCCCCTTGAGGGGGCTTTTCTCAAGTCAGAACTTATTTTGCGTAAACAGGGAATTTAGCGCATACAGTTTCAACTTTCGCTTTTACAGCGTTAATTACAGCTTCGTCGCCTTTGCTGTCCAGGATGTCTGCGATCCAGCCAGCAAGTTCACGTACTTCAGTTTCACCGAAACCACGAGTTGTAACAGCTGGGGTACCGATACGGATACCAGAAGTCACGAATGGAGAACGCGGGTCGTTAGGTACAGAGTTTTTGTTCACAGTGATGTGAGCAGCACCTAACCAAGCGTCAGCGTCTTTACCAGTGATGTCTTGCTTGATTAAAGACAACAAGAACAAGTGGTTTTTAGTACCGCCAGAAACTACGTCATAACCACGAGCGATTAATACTTCAGCCATTGCTTGAGCGTTCTTAACCACTTGTTGTTGGTAAGTTTTGTATTCAGGAGCCATTGCTTCTTTAAAGCAGATTGCTTTCGCTGCAACAGCGTGAACAAGTGGACCACCCTGGTTACCCGGGAATACAGCTGACTGTAATTTTTTCTCGATTTCTTCGTTTGCTTTAGCAAGGATTAAACCTGAACGCGGACCACGAAGTGTTTTATGCGTAGTCGTAGTCGTTACGTCAGCAATTTGCACTGGGCTTGGGTAAACACCAGCAGCAACCAGACCAGCTACGTGAGCCATGTCTACAAAAAGGTAAGCGCCAACTTTGTCCGCGATATCACGGAAACGCTGCCAGTCTACAACTTGGCTATAAGCAGAGAAACCAGCCACGATCATGCGTGGTTTGTGTTCTACAGCTAAACGTTCAACTTCTTCGTAATCGATTTCGCCAGTTTCCGGGTTTAAACCGTATTGAACTGCATTATAAGTTTTACCAGAGAAGCTTACTTTTGCACCGTGAGTCAAGTGACCACCGTGAGCAAGACTCATACCCAAAACTGTGTCGCCCGGGTTAAGAAGAGCTAAGTAAACAGCTGAGTTTGCTTGAGAACCAGCATGCGGTTGAACGTTAGCATAATCAGCACCAAAAAGTTCTTTAGCACGGTCAATTGCCAATTGTTCAATAACGTCTACATATTCACAACCGCCATAATAGCGTTTGCCTGGGTAGCCTTCTGCATATTTGTTAGTGAGTTTTGATCCTTGCGCTTCCATTACTGCTGGTGAGCAATAGTTTTCAGAAGCAATCAACTCGATGTGCGCTTCTTGGCGAGCATCTTCATTAGCGATTGCCTGAGCGATTTCTGGATCAAATTCGGCAATAGAGATATTGGCAAACATTAGCGAGGTCCTATTAAATTAGGGCTTTTAAGCCGTGCTAAGATTGGCGCGTATTGTAGCATGAAGTTTATAAATGTTGAGAATGAACTTTACTCAGTTTTAAATAAAAAAATGCTCATGATTAAAAAACATGAGCATATATAGTCAAAACAAATTACTGAATTGGCATCAGAGATTTTACATCTGCAATAATATTAGGAATATTTAAAGCATAGACCGTTCCATGATCCCATTTCGTTGCAGCTGATTCATCGGTCAAATAACGGATATTGGTGTTTTGTTGTATCGCTGAAGAATAAAGTACGTCAGTCACTTGTTTCGGAACGGTAGGGTCCAATGATCCCTGATAAATAATCACTGGCGTGGAGACTTTAACCTGAAGGGGCTGCGAATCTTTTTCCAAAAAGGTTTTAACTACAGGAATACCCATAAAATTCATTTGAGTACGCGGGTAATTATTTATATTGACTGAACCCTCTGTTGCCACGTAATCATCCATCCCTTTAACAAATTCCTGCTCTAACAGATCATAGCAATCAACTTCTGCATTTTTCGCAATATTATCCGTAGGAGACTTAAAAACCTGACTATATTGCAAATCAGGATGAGGATTACGCAGTCCTGCTGTAATTAATGCAGTAAATGCATCCAAAGATGACAACGTTTTAATTTTTTTATTCAGGTCGGTTTCTTTTCCCGCAGCACTTTCCCCTGCTGTCAAAATAAGCGCAAGGTTAGAAGCTGGAGCGAGGGCCACTGTTCCTTTATAGACCAAGTTAGAGGCGCGTGAAGCATATTGGGCCGCACCTAAGGCAGCTTGTCCACCTTGTGAATGTCCTACTGCCATCCATTGGTTGGATGCTTTTGTCCCCAAATAATGGCGCGCAGCGACAACCGCATCCGTAATAGAATAGGCCTCGCTTTTTACATTCAAGAAAGGATGGAGCTCATTACCATTTGGTTCTCCCAAACCTTCATAATCAGGAGCAACCACCACATAACCTGCAGTTAAAAGTTGAGCAATCATTGCTTGAATATAGATATTCAATGCATTTCGACTCGGTGCACATTGATCTGCCACACCCGTTGTACCATGCGCCCAAACCACAATTGGCCAACCTTTTGCAGGCACAGCCGTTTTCGGTGTAAAGACCAATGCAGTTGCCTGAACTTGTTTAGCATTAACCCCCAACATTTTATAAGTCATCACTACGCTTTCACCCGCCACGCTAGTCATATTTGTTTTGTTATAAACTGTGGGGGTAGAAACGACCGGGTTCTGAATATCATTGACCGGAATTCCATTATTTGGACTGTTGAAGACCGAATCACCATTTCCACTTCCACACGCTGTTAAAAGGATGACCGAACTACTGATAAACACCGTTAATAATGTTTTTTTCATTTTTGCATTTCCTTATATCTTTTTATTTTGATGATTTAAGTAATCATGAATACAAACTATTACCTTTATTTAATATTTGAACAATGCGATTTAACATCAAATAAAAAATTTAAAAAGAGACTGAATTCTTATTAATACAAATCAATGATTTTTATAAATTTTATTTTTTTACTTTTACAAATATCAAACACTATTAATTTAACAAAATATGTCTGCTTTTATTTGTCTGATTCCAGGCTTGCGTGGAGTTAGGCTATAGAAGTATTAAAAAAATCGTGAGCAAAGTGGTCTCTTCTTATGCGGCACCGATAACTAATCAACAAAACTGACCTATAAAAGCCGTCATCTAAGCGATAGCGTACAGATTAGTGAATTCATTAAACAGAAACCCAAAGGTATGCTTACGATTTCTCAAATAAACATTGATCAACATGACTGGCTATCCTGATATCCATCTCAAGCCTGTATTTCGAGTGATGCTTTCGAAGCAGTGTATTTAACCAGCAGTCCAGTACAAAAATCAGCATGAACAGGGAAAAGAGCCTATTTTCAGTTTGTATCGGTATCTTTGAAAATGGTAAATTGACTCAAACAATCGCAACAGTTATGGATCTGTCATGCAAGCAATTATTCTCGATACCGAAACCCATACTTTAAATGGACAGCCGATTGAGATTGCTTATGCACCGATCCAAATTCATGACAGCAAACTTTCCTTAGACAAGAGCAAAATTTTCGACCAGCTTTATAGTGTCGATGAACCGATTTCGTATGCAGCCATGGCAGTGCATCATATTCTGGAATCCGAGCTGGTGGGTCAGCCTCACTACACGACTTTCAGCCTTCCACAGGAAACCACGTACATTATTGGTCACAATATTGATTATGATATTCGTGCCATCGAGAAATGCGGTGTAGATACCAGCAATATAAAAGCCATTTGTACCCTTGCCCTGGCACGTTTAGTCTGGCCGGATGCTGAAGCGCACAATATTTCTGCCCTTATTTATATGATCAGCAAAGGCAGTGAAAAAGCCCGTGAAATGATTAAAAAAGCACATCGTGCCGATATGGATATTATCTTAACCGCCAATATTTTAATGCATGAAATCCATCATTTAAACATTCAAAATATTGAAGAGCTTTATCTGGCATCGGAAGACGCGCGTATTCCTCGAACCATTAATTTTGGCAAGCACCGAGGCACAGCAATAGCAGATTTACCTGCAGACTATATGCAATGGCTGCTTCGTCAGGAAGATCTGGACCCTTATTTGCGCAAGGCTCTAGAGAAAACCAGTATTGTTACACTGTAATATAATGATTTGTAATATTATTTAATATTCCTGTCATGATTGCCCCCTACAATCAGCCTTAATTTATTGCAACGTAAATTAAAGCATGACTCAATTTCATAAAACTGATTTAGGCATTGAAAGTTTAAAACAGCGTTCAATGAATCTGAATGCTCGTCAGCGCAGACTGTTACTATTGATTGGCACCGATGATTTTGATCTGCTTTCTGAACAATTCAGGCATCGTATCGCGCCACCCGAATTACTCGAACAGTTGCTGGAAATGGGACTGATCAGCCGTGCGGCTAACCCGTCCATTGAAACACCCCTGACATCCGACAACCTAGATACAGAAATTAAAACCAGCCCTGCGCTGCAAAGCACTCAACTTAAGGATCACTCTGCCGAAGAAATTTTTGTTCCCAGCATTTCCCCATCTTCAATCGCGGAGGAAAAAGCTGAGCAGGCATCCTGTCAAAATGAAGTGCAAACAACGCTAGAAATCCTTGATTTTGAACAGGTCAAGCAATTCATGGCTGAACTGCTGCAACGTCATTGCGGTTTAATGGCAAAACAGCTGATTAGCCGTATTCTGTCTGCTGACGATTTACGCAGTTTAAAACAGTGCCAGATGCAATGGATTACCACCCTACAGGAAAGCCGCATCACTCCACAGGAATTAAACCGCTACCTCAATCAGATCAATTTTTCTCTACAGAAGCTTCCAAGCTGATCAAGCTTAAGAGCTTTTTTATGTTTCATTATTTATTTAAGGTCTTAGCTATCTAAAACATATTTATTTTTATACTTATAAAACAATAAGATTTGATTTATTACACAATAACTAGATTAAATAAGAACCTATGGCGTGATTCTAAATACGACCTTAGCTGAATAGTAAAGTATTGCTAAAAACCGCATATATTAACTATTTCAGGGGAATTCATGATGACATCCTTACATTATTTAGAATTTCATCCGGCAGACCATCCCGTATACTTAAAAAAAATAGGTAATTGGGTAATAACATTTTTGAGTCCTAGAGAAGATCTGACCCATATCCAACTTGCGATTACCAGTGTGTTGCCACGCCAGGTCAGTGAAAACCTGCAACCTGTTCGAATCATTATTAATCAAACAGAAATTGAAAATCGCTGGTTAATCCAGCAAATCATCTGTTATAACAGTGCTCAAGGTAAGGATGAATTATTCAGTTGTAGTGATGCGATTGGAATCAAAGTTATTGAAAACCTGATAGAAGAGTTTAATAAATATGACGTTGAACTTAGTTTGATTTAAATATTGCTCCGTAACTCCATGTATTGATTATTTTTAATCATATTTTTATTTTTTTATAAAAACTCACCTTTAATGGTGAGTTTTTATCATATTTTCATTATTCAATAATACGATAAATACTCTTGGAAATACGGCTTTCAAAAAGCAGTTCAATACTTGGACGAATAATTTCACCTTTGACCACGATATGTTCGATCTTTTGAAATAATGAGAGTTTATGCAAAGCTGAATTTTCCGGAATTGTCTGTAATAATGCCTGTACTGCATGAATATTGCTAAATTGGTCTTTAACCTTTATCTCTATTAATTGGCTCATATTATTCCCTGCTCTCTTTATTTAAATAAACTTTTTATAGCATAAATTTTATTTATTCATAATTTAGAGATGTTAGATTTTTTGGCAATGTAATTTTTTATAAACAAATAGATGATATTTCTCTTAAACATGTTATTTAGAAAACGTTTAATTTTTATAATAAATCACCTCGATCAATTTCTTCAATTATCTAAAATAAATTCTAGAATATTGGTTCATTGGAAATTTTTTTTAGCCCTAAAAATAAGAAAGCCCGCATTACTGCGGGCTTTTATGTTGGAAGGCTAGTGCTGATTTTTTGCTTCAACCCGAAGGTTGCAAGCTCAACAAGCTGTCATTGATCCGTCCAACCACTTTGTAGCGTCTCTCGACCTACTGTATTTTTAATATAAAACTCGAAAATGAAATAGGCAACCCTGCTCAACATTTATACACAACAATTCAAAGAAACTATTATTGTATATTTTATAAATGCGTGGATAATAGATGCTGTTTTCATATTAGTTCGTATCTAATAGTTTATCTCTGCTATTTTTAGCTCAATGACAGTAAATACACTCACTGCAACGAATTCTGTACCCAATATTACCTGACAAGCTTTTCCATCTGTTGAAAAAATGCCTGCAGTTTTATCTGCAATACTGATTCTGGGAATCACAATGAGGTCTTGTCCTTTAGAATATTCCGGATATCCAAGCACAATAGTAAAGTCTGTAGAATCAATAAATATAAAATTTCCGGCTTTTCACTTTTAAAATTTCATCTAAATTTCCCCCATATTTCTTAGATTTGATTGGTCAAATTCATACAAAAATGGGTTAAATCATTCCGTATAAAGTACATAGCAATACAGTCTACTATTTTGTGAAATTATTTTTTTTCAGCACATTTCGTCCTTGTTTCAGCAAGTCAAATTTCAGTCTGGCTATTCAATGATTCTTAATGGCTCAACACCAAGTTATCTCAGTCATAATAAGACAACTGCGTCTCAGGCAATCATTCTAGCTATTGCAAAAAATACAGAAGCCCATATTCCATGAGCTTTTTCATCATACTGAAGAATAAATATGTTTCAACGCAGTCCTTTAAAAAGGAAAAAACATCCAACGATAATCAGCAATATGGCAAAACATTTTTTCAGCATTTGTGGTGATAATGCATGTGCTGCTTTTGCACCAAATTTTGCTGTAAAGAAACTCATCAGGCTAATGCCTAAAAAGGCATAAATATGTACAAAGCCAATACTATTGGGCACAGCGGTGTGGGCATTCATACCAAAAATCATAAATCCCAAAGCACCAGCAATTGCAATAGGTAAACCACATGCAGCTGAGGTTCCAACTGCTTTTTGCATGACTACACCATAATGATTTAAATAAGGCACAGTTAAGCTGCCACCGCCGATACCAAAAATTGCAGAAGCTACACCAATCCCAGCGCCTGCACCTAATTGTTTAGGCGATGAAGGCAGTACTTTATGGGTATCTACCACTTGTCTGGCACCGCTAAACATGGTGTAAGCCACCCAAAGCAAAAATACGCCAACAATCAGCTGAAGATGAATTCCAGAAAGTAATCCTGCAATTCCGGCCCCGACAAAGCCTCCTATCACCATTCCTGGTGCGAGATTTTTAAATATAGGCCATATGACTGCGCCATTCTTATGGTGAGCCATCAATGAGCTGATTGAGGTAACCACAATGGTTGCCAAAGAAGTGCCTAAGGCCAAATGCATAATGACATCAGGACGATAGTCCATTTGGGTAAAGACAATAAATAAGAGCGGGACAATAATTGTTCCACCCCCGACACCAAAGAGCCCTGCTGCAAATCCGGCAAGCGCCCCAATGGCTAAAAAAATAATAAGTTCCACAATATGCTGACTTTTAAAGAATGGAGTATTGAAGCAATGGACGTTTAAGCCGTTTCTAATTGACCGACTTGATGATAAGCGCGGTTAAAATAGACGAGGCTTTCCTCTTGCTGACTTTGTTTAATCGCTAAGACACGACATAAGAAAATGCTGTGTGTACCGACGTTTTGAATATCTTCAATCTGACAATCAAAACTCACCAAAGCATCTTCTAACACAGGTGATCCTGTTTCGAGTGTGGTCCAATCACCAAGTTTGAAACGATCTTCAGAATTGAATTTGCTTGAGGCAAATGCATTAGAGATGTGTTCATGCTGTGTGCTGAGCACATTGACTGATAGCACTTTATTTTCAATAAAATGTGCATGTGAGCGAGAAGATTGATTCATACAGACCAGCAATGAGGGCGGTGTATCGGTCACACTGCATACGGCTGATGCAGTAAAACCATGCATCCCTGCCGTACCTTGTGTTGTGATTACATTCACAGCAGTGGTTAACAAGGACATTGCATTTCTAAAGTCAGTTGCTTCAATCATCTCTTCTATCTCAAATGTATTTATGACGTACCTAGACTCAAGTATGGCAAATGATTTAGGGATCATTCGCCCTGCTCTGATTTAGCCACACTTCGTGTTAAGCACCAAGCTCTTGACGAACAATCGCAGCACCTGCGTTTAATGCTTCAAGTTTGCCGCGAGCGACTTGACGAGATAAAGGTGTCATACCGCAGTTGGTTGAAGGATACAGCTTGTCTGCATCAACAAATTGCAATGCTTTACGTAAGATCTCTGCTACTTGTTCTGGGGTTTCAATGGTATTGGTTGCCACATCAATCGCACCGACCATCACTTTTTTACCGCGAATCAGTTCAATCAGATCCATCGGCACACGTGAGTTTTGGCATTCAAGTGATACGATATCAATTTTAGACTGTTGTAATTTCGGGAAAATTTCTTCGTATTGACGCCATTCTGAACCTAAAGTCTTTTTCCAATCGGTATTGGCTTTAATGCCGTAACCGTAGCAAATGTGTACCGCAGTTTCACATTGCAACCCTTCAAGTGCACGCTCCAAAGTTGCAATGCCCCAATCATTCACTTCATCAAAGAACACATTAAAAGCAGGTTCATCAAACTGGATGATATTGACACCTGCAGCTTCTAATTCCAAAGCTTCTTGATTAAGAATTTTGGCAAATTCCCATGCCAGTTTTTCACGGCTTTTATAGTGCTCATCATACAGCGTATCAATCATGGTCATTGGACCAGGTAACGCCCATTTAATCGGCTGATGGGTTTGACTGCGTAAAAACTTTGCATCTTCCACGAACACCGGTTTTTTACGTGATACTGCTCCCACCACTGAAGGCACGCTTGCATCATAACGATTACGGATTCGAACCGTTTCACGTTTCTCAAAATCGACACCTTCAAGATGTTCAATAAACGTGGTCACAAAGTGCTGGCGGGTTTGTTCACCATCGCTGACAATATCAATGCCTGCTTGCAGTTGTTCATGCAACGACAAACTTAAAGCATCTCGCTTCGCTTCAAGCAGTTGTTCACCTTCCAGCTTCCAGGGTGACCAAAGTTTTTCAGGTTCTGCCAGCCAAGAGGGTTTCGGTAAGCTGCCCGCTGTTGAAGTCGGTAATAAAATTTTCATAATCAGTAATCATCTATATTGAATAAATTAAGCAGCTTGGCTTTCAACAGCATAGCTTGCAGCCCATTGCTCAAGAATGTCTTTGTAAGGCTTGATAAAATTTTCTTCAGTCCATTGACCTTGTTTGACTGCCAGTTGGCCGCGCTCAACACGGTCATAGACAATTTGCGTCAATGAATAATCCTGATAGTTCAAACTTGGCTGATAGACTAAACCTGCGTTCGAGTTGGCATTGTAAATTTCAGGACGGTAAATCTTTTGGAAAGTTTCCATGGTGCTAATCGCACTGATGAGCTCAAAATCGGTGTAGTCACGCAGTAAATCACCGCTAAAGTAAAACGCCAAAGGTGCAACTGCATGAGCAGGCATGAAATAACGCACTCGCAAGCCCATTTTTTTGAAATAGTCATCTGTGCGTGAATATTCATCATTTTTATATTCCACCCCTAATACAGGATGCACATTGGCGGTACGATAATAGGTTTTAGTGGTTGAAACACTGAGGCAAATCACAGGCTGTTTTTTAAACTCTGCTTTAAAGACCTCTGAATTGACTAAGTGTTGATAAAGCTTGCCATGCAAATCACCAAAGTTCTCCGGCTTCTCATCTGTTTTACAGCCCAATGCCGGTAATACAACGCTAAAGTCATAATCACGTACATAAGATGAAAAACTGTTACCAATCATGCCTTCAATACGTTCATGGGTTTTATGGTCGGTAATCGTACTTTTCAGCATTTCAATGAATGGAAAAGTCTTGCCGTTGCCTTCAACGTCTAGTTCTGCAGAGATGATATCGATTTCAAGTGAATAGCGATCTCCTGTCGGATTATCAATAGCTGCCAAGCTATTAAAACGGTTGTTGATCATCACTAAAGTTCTGCGCAGATTCTCTTGACGGCTTTCACCGCGTGCTAAATTGGCAAAATTCGTAGTCAGACGTGTGCTATCTGCTGGCTGATAGTTTTCGTCAAAACGAATGCGTTTAATTGAACATGCAAACTCTTTACTCATGGTGATCCGCTACCCTAATCTTTGAGATAAAATCAAAATTTATGAATGGGATAATTTATACGCGAATCATTAGATGAATAAAAATGATTTAGTCTAATCAAAAGATGAGTAAAATTCATGTTTATATATTCTTTGCCCGTCTTTAGTTTGATGAGGATGAACCTGCTCTAATTCATCGTTTAAAAATTGAATATTTTAAACCTAATAAATCTATAAATAATAAATACTTATTTATTTTTATTATTAAATTTTTGAGTAAAAATGCTGAATGAGATGCAGAAAATCTCCAAAACCAAATATGATATAAAAATATGTCTTCCAAGCGTTATGTGAATTTATCTCATCTTAAAATTAGAAAATATCAAGATATTCACTTTTCCTAATTCTATCTAAATAGCTTGATATCAGGGTTAAATACTCACCCTATCGCTATATTAAACAAACTTGGATATCCAAGACTGACTCTCGCAAAAAGTCATGAACAAGATGCAACACCATTAATTTCAAAGCTTAAACAGTTAACTATCGAATATTAGGCTGATTAAGCCGTTTTCATCGTCGAAAATTTTGGTTCAGTGAGTAAGTTCATAAAACTTATGAATGGGCTTTAGCTGAACATGTGTTAAATCGTATATCCAAGACTGTGACCTATATAGACTTTACCCCAGGAATCCCAGCCCTCCTTGTTCCGCCGTTCCATTCAGCATAATTATGCCGATTTGCTGAAAATTGCGGATGATTCCGGCATGGCAATAGGCTTGACTGACCATCAGGGTACCTTGTTATGGACATGGAGCAGTTCGGCCATGCTCTCTTCGGCTGAACAGGTTCATTTTGTTGAAGGCGGACATTGGTCCACTCAGGCCGTTGGAACCAATGCCATCGGGCTGACATTAAACAGCCATACTTCCAACTGTGTTTACTCGCATGAAAATCAAATGGATAGCGTCCGTGACTGGGTATGCTATGCAGCCCCCATTTTAGATCCGTACTCTGGCCAGTTTCATGGCATTATTAACCTTTCAACCAAATATAAAAAACATACGCCGCTTGGCTTGCTTGCGGTAGAGCGCTGTGCAGATTTGGTACAGCGTGCCATCCAGTTTGAACAAAAAAATGTCCTGTATATTCAAGCGCTGGGCACGCCGTGGATTCAGTTTAATCAGCATGTTTTAAGCCTGACTCACCGGCAGATTGAGATTCTGTGTATTTTGGTCCTGCATCCATACGGCATCAGTCTAGACGAACTGCATTATGCCTTGTATGGCGAACGTGATGTCAGTATCAAGACCCTTAAAGCTGAACTTTCCCAACTGCGTAACCTGCTGCCCAACTGTATTGAACCGCGTATTTACAAATTGAGCTGTGAAATTCAATACGACTTTTTACGGGCAGAACAATCGTTGAATGCGGGTCTTCTTGCCAGTACTTTCAATTTGTATAAAGGAAGTTTTTTAAGCAAATCCGAAAGTCCATTTTTAACTATCTGGCGCAATAGTTTTGATGCGCGACTGAGCCAGTTAATTTATCAAATGCAGGATATTGATCAGCTGCTGCGGATTATTGGTCGTGCCCCTGAACGGATAGATGCCGTACAGCGCCTGCTGGAACTGTTGCCGCAAGACAGCCCACATCGAAACCTGTTTTTAAAGTTTCTTTAGTCTGTGTACTGAATTATTAATGAAAAGTAAAACCGGCATCAGTGACTTTATTGCATATCCCCTGAAGCTGAATAATTTTATGACTCACTGATGTCGAGATACCATTCAAAGATGATATCTTCCTGATTTGATCTAATAATTCAGTGCGACAACAGCAGAGCCAGCTTTGAAAACCGTATAGACCAAGCCTTTCACATTAATGATAGATTTTTATTATAAATTTAAATACACTTGTGAATTATCTCAAAATCTTTATTTTGAAAAATAATATAGAGCAATAACCAAATAAGTATTTTAATTCAATAGTTTAATTATAAATTAAAATCATTTAATGTCCGTTAAGCATTCATAAAAACCATAATAAGTAAATCTTTAATTACAAAAATTGTGGATAAATAACTTTATATTCAATACATTTTTCATATATAAAAAAGCATACTAAATTTATGGTGTTAAAACCGTTTGCACATCATATTAATTAAACGAGGGGCTAATAATGCAAAATAACAAACGCTATGGGTTAGATGCACAGCAATCCCATCTTTGGATTATCGGGGGCGGTATTGCTGGTATGGCAGCAGCGGCCTTTGCAATCCGTGATGCCAAAGTACCTGCAAAAAATATTCATATTTTGGAAGAACTGGATATTTCAGGTGGATCAATGGACGGCGGCCCTACTCCCAATGCTGCACAGGCTTGGGTCACACGGGGTGGACGCATGCTGACCGATGAAACCTATTTATGCCTTTGGGATTTATTTTCCAGTATTCCCTCTTTGGAAAACCCTGAAATTTCCGTACGTGAAGAATGCCGTGAGTTTAATGAACAGGTGAAAACACATGCCCAAGCGCGTTTAATTGATGCGCAGCATGTCATTGCCGATGCCGCAAAACTAGGCCTCAATACCCTGCACCGTGCGCAAATGCTGCGCTTATTGGCATCTAAAGAAGAGAAAATCGGTAGTCGCCGTATTGATGAATTTTTTGATGAGACATTTTTTGAAACCAACTTCTGGCGCATGTGGCGCACGACATTCGCCTTTCAAAAATGGCATAGCGCCGCCGAACTACGCCGCTATTTTTTGCGCTTCATTCAAGAGCTGCCGCGCATTCATACACTCGCAGGGGTAAAGCGCACCAAATACAATCAGTATGATTCGATGATTCTGCCGCTACAACGCTGGCTGGTGGAGCAAGGTGTCGATGTGCGCTTTGGTAATTATGTAACAGATGCAGACTTCATGACCGATACAGACACACAAGAGCGCCGTGCTACACGCCTGTATGTCAAACTGCCTGAAGGCACGGAGCAGATTGAGCTGAAAGCGCATGACTTGGCTATTTTCACCCTAGGTTCGATTACTGCAGATTCTCGCTATGGCGGCAAGGATGATGTACCTGCATTAATTCGTGACCGTTTGGATCATGGCTGGACATTGTGGGATACATTGGCTAAAAAGGCACCGGATTTTGGCCGTCCCATGACCTTTTATGGCAATGTCGATGAACATAAATGGGAGTCTTTTACCCTGACCATGAAAGATGAGGTACTGTTAAAACGCATCATTGACTATACCGGTAATGAGCCGGGTACAGGTGCACTGATGACTTGGTTTGAGTCTGGCTGGCATTTATCTATTGTTGTTCCGGCACAGCCGCATTTTGCCGATTTGCCTGAAGGCGTGTACACCCTTTGGGGCTACGGTTTCCAAATTGACCATACAGGCGATTACATCAAAAAGCCCATGTCACAAGCGACAGGCAAAGAGATTTTAACGGAACTGGTCAAGCAGCTCGGTTTTGATGACATTTTAGACCATGTGCTGCAAAGCACCGACATTACCACGGCCATGATGCCCTATGCATCTGCCTTGTTCGCCTGCCGTAAACCTGGCGATCGCCCTTTAGTCATCCCTCAAGGCTCGCAAAACTTTGCATTCTTAGGCCAGTTTGTGGAAATTGAAGAGGATGTAGTGTTTACCGTGGAATATTCAGTACGTGGTGCCATGATTGCCATTTACGAGTTTTTTGGCGTAGAACGTGAAATCCCAGACATTTATAATGGCCTGCTCGACCCTAAAGTCGGCTTAAAGGCGTTGGAAACCGTTTTTCATTAATGTTCCATTCATTCTAAATGTGTGCGGAAGCATGCAGCATGAGAGCACTTTCGGGTGCTCTTTTTTGCTCCAGATAAATCATCAACATTCCGCTATCAGCGGCTGTATGCAGGCTTATCATGATTTTGATACCACCCTTCCAGAACTGTTTACCCTGCTGATTACTCGCACAGGCAGATGCCAATTTACCTCAGGCATTGCGTGTGCATTTTGGCTTTACTGAAGATCTGCTGCTGAGCCAGAATGAGGCTTTTAAAGCGTTATGGCTGCAATATATCGACAAAGGTGGAACAGTTGGCAGTGCCTGGTCGGAAGGCGGTAAAGAGTCCATTGAACAATTTAGCACGCATCTTGCACAATGAAAAAACGGGACTGTGGTGCTGAATGGCAAAAATACTATACCACCAGCAGCCTGTATGCTGACTGGGTGGATGTCAGGATGACCGATCTGAATGGCAACCCAGCCTGCATACTGATTCCGCATGATGCTGCAGGTGTAACCATCATTGACGACTGGAACGGCTTTGGTCAGGTTTAATTCTGGAAACTAAGATAGAAAATAAGATTTAAAAATATCTGAAATACATGAATTAAAATAAAGCTGAGATTATATTTTTCGAGCCTCTCAATAAAATAAAACCGCATATCAATGCGGTTTTATTTAAATCTTTTAAATCATATTTATGCTGCAATTTCCTGCTTTTTAGCTACCGGACTGTTGCCGATCTGCCAAACATAAGGCAAAGGTGCCTGATTCACTACCCAGTCACCAATGACTTTCTGTTTATAGATCAGTGGATTATGAGAAGACACAACACGGGCATTGCGCCAGAAGCGGTCCAGCTGCTTTTCGGTAGTGCTGGCAGAGGCACCCAGTGCATTGAACAGCTCTGTAGTCAAATTCAGTACCAGCTCTGAAATGACCACCTGCCCTTGTGAAGACTCCAGTTCAGCACGGTCATTTGTCTGCTGATCAGCCGCCGCATTATTCTGAAAATGACTGATATAGGCACCATCCAGTGCTTCAGCAGTACGCAAAGCAATCGCTTCAGCCGCATAAGCCTGTGCAGACGCTTTACCAATCACTTGCAGGATTTGTGCATCGTCGCGGACCAAATCCGCATTGCCATGACTGAAAATACGGGTGCGCTTGCGGACTTCTTGAGTAAATGCTTCTACAGCACTTTGTGCAATACCGACCAAGGTTGCTAAATGCACCACTTGATAGAAGGCAGTTTGGTATTTAAAGCGTTCTTCAAATGGCAAAATATGATCACGGTTGATGTCAACCTGCTGAATGGTCAAGGTACCACTGCCTGTGGTTTTTTGGCCAAAACCGTTCCAGTCATCCACCACTTGAATGCCTGGCACTTGAGTCGACACCGCAGCAATCACATGCTGATTCGTGGTTTCATCCCAGGCAAATAAGTCGATCCAATCGGCAAAGATGGTTCCAGTGGAATAGTATTTCTGACCATTCACCACCAGCTGGCCCTGTGGATTTTCAGTGACACGGGTCACCACATCGCCAATTTCAACTTTGCCGATTTCCGTCCAGGCATTTCCAACGATTTCACCCCGTACAAAGCGCTGAAACCAGAGGTTTTGAGATTGAGTTTTATTGGCAGTTAAGCGATCTTCGACAAAGGCAAAATGGCCGCGTAATGCTTGAGCCACATTGGAGTCGGCTTTTGCCAGTTCAATCAGCAGTTGAAACAGCTGTTTCTGCGATACACCGTCACCGCCAAAAGCAGTGGGTACGCGAATCGCACCAAAACCGGCTTGCTTCAGCCACTGAATTGGTTCATACGGGAGTGTGCGGGTCTTTTCACGCTCCAGCGCACCATCTGCAATTCGTTGAAAAATCGGGCGGAATTTAGCCGCAACCTGTTGGTAATCTGCACCCAGAGATAAGTTTTGATTGGCTTGAAGAGTCATAATATTTTTCCTTTTAGCTCCATGCATGACGCGGTGGTGGAACATCATTCAGGTAATAATTCCCGACGATATTAAATTTCCAGCGTACAGGGTCATGTAAAGTATGTGTGCGTGCATTGCGCCAGTGACGGTCTAGGTTCAATTCAGAAAGTGTTGAGCGTGTGCCAGACAGTTCAAACAGCTTATTGGCAGCCAACAGGGCAATTTCAGTGGTCAGTACCTTCGATTCGGCCGTAATTAACGTCGCTTTAGATACCGTATCTTCCGTCGGGTTTTCCAAAGCACGGTCAATCGCTTCACCGGCTAAAGCCAGAACTGCTTCGGCCGCACGCAGCTTGATTTTTAATTCACCGATATTGGCAATGGTGTACGGGTCTTGCACGGCCTGTTCCAGACCAGAGTCAATCCACGGACGTGCATGCTGGCGTACATAAGCAATGGTTTCGTTAATTGCACCGCGCGCAATACCCGCATCAATAGCAGACTGGATAAATTGTGAAATTGCTCCTGCTGCCGTAGGACGTTCAAATGCCTGATAGATCGGCACAACATATTTCAGATCGACTTGTACATTGTCTAGAAGTACTGAACCACTCACAGTGGTACGCTGGCCAAAACCACTCCAGTCATTCACAATGGTTAAACCCGGTGTATGCTGTGGCACCAGTGCTGCAAATGGCTTGCCTTCATCACTGACCGCAACCACAGGAATCCAGTGTGCCAGCAGTGCACCAGTAGCAAAGAATTTCTGGCCGTTAATCACCGCATGGTCATCCTTGAACTCGATTTTGGTGCTCAGATCTGCCACTGTTTTTGAGCCTTTTTCTGAAAAGGCATTGCCAAAACGCTGTCCTTTTAGCACCTGGTCAAAGAAGAATGCCTGCTGTTCTGAACTGGCATCCAGACGGATATGTTCCAAAAAGGCCCAATGGTTCTGTGCTATTTGACCCAATGAGGAATCTGCACTGGAAATAATTTTTACCACTTCTGCAAGAGTTTTATAGCTAACCCCTGCACCACCAAACTGCTTTGGAATCGTAATTCCCCATAAGCCTGAAGCTGAATACTGCTGCACTTCCTGCAAGGGTAGAAGGCGTTCATGATCACGTTTGGACGCCTCTTTGGCAAAAACAGCCGCCAGCTGCTGCGCCACTTCAATTGCTTCTTCATCTGACTGTATAACATGTGCCAATTGGTCATGTTGATAAAAATCTTTTGGAATATTGTCTGCATGTTTCAGATTTATTTCAATTTTGGATGTCATTATAAAATGCTCTAGTTACCCTATATATAATGGATAAAAGCTAACATTATTTTTAAAGACTATTTATAATTTAATAAGCGAAACAAATCATTTTAATTAAAATGTTATGTAGTATTTATTCTTAGAATTTCATATTTTCATATAAAGGATAACAAGAAAGAATAGACTGCTTTAATGGAGCATTTTTTACTCAGTTTCATGTTGTAAATTCCAGCGATTAAATTAAATCTAAAATCGAGTATTTTCCCTTTATTTCGATAACATTTAGCAAAGATAAAGAAAAACCTGATTGTCTAAGCTTCACTTGGGTGATCTGCCTTCAGATGGGATAGGCTTCTGTAATTGATCAAGTATTAAATAAAAAGCTGACCAGGAGATAACCATGTATCACTTGAACCGAGGGTCAGAAAAATTTTTATATCCATATATCATCCATAGATGATGTATAAATCCTACAAGACTTTCGGTACAGATAATTACCCCAAAGTTGTATGTTTTGGTTTATGAAAGAGGTCTCATTACTAAATACTTTATTTTCATAAACAGGCATTGTGATAAATATTGATATTTTTCTTATTAAAAGTCTCAATATTTTTTTATTAAAATTATTAAAAATTTTAATATTACTGTAGATAAGTATGAGCAAGAAAATTAGATTTAATGCCTTCGAAATGAACTGTATTGCCCACCAATCCCCGGGATTATGGCGGCACCCGCTCGATCGTTCGACTGAATACAAAGACTTGGAATACTGGACAAACTTAGCACAAATTTTGGAACGCGGTAAATTTGACGGTATCTTTATTGCCGATGTCCTGGGTATTTATGATGTCTATCACCAGTCAGCTGAACATGCGCTGACAGGTGCGGTTCAAGTTCCAGTGAATGACCCTCTACAAATCGTTCCTGCGATGGCTGCTGTAACCAAACACCTAGGCTTTGGGGTGACAACTTCCATCTCATTTGAGCACCCTTACCCCTTTGCGCGCCGCATGAGCACACTGGATCATTTAACCAAAGGCCGCGCCGGCTGGAACATCGTAACGTCCTATTTAGAAAGTGGTTCCAAAAACCTCGGGCTGAAAACACAGGTTAGCCATGACAACCGCTATGATATAGCCGATGAATACCTGGAAGTCCTGTATAAACTTTGGGAAGGTTCTTGGGAACAGGATGCGGTGCTGCGTGACAAGGAAAAAGGCATTTTTGCTGATCACACTAAAGTGCATCCCATTGAACATCAGGGTGAATATTTTACTGTGCCCGGCATTCATATCTGTGAACCGTCTCCACAGCGCACCCCCGTGCTTTATCAAGCTGGTGCCTCTAGTCGCGGTCAGAAGTTTGCCAGCCAAAATGCAGAATGTGTATTCATTTCTGCACCGACCAAAGCCGCAGTAAAAAAACTGGTTGAGGGAATCCGCAGTAAACTGGCCGATGAAGGCCGTGATCCTCATTCAATTCTGATCTATACCATGCTTTCAATTGTGGTCGATGAAACCGATGAAAAAGCACAATTAAAATTTAAAGAATACCAGCAATATGGCAGCTATCATGGTGGACTAACACTGGCTTCAGGCTGGTCAGGTGTAGACTTTTCACAATTCCAGGCAGAAGATCAAGTGGAATATATCCATACCAATGCCATTCAGTCCATGCTGGATTCCTATGTCAAAGCCGACCCAGATAAAGTTTGGACGATTGAAGAGATTGCTAAATTTATCAGTGTCGGTGGCAATGGTCCGGTAATTGTCGGTTCAGCCTCAACAGTGGCAGACCGTTTGCAAGAATGGGTACAAGATACCGATATTGACGGTTTCAATCTGGCCTACATCCTGGCACATCAAACCTTTGAAGATGTGGTTGAGTTTGTAGTCCCGGAACTTCAGCACCGTGGCGTATATCAAACTGAATATACGGAAGGGACATTACGTGAAAAACTGTTTGGCCACGGGCCGTTGCTTCCAGAGAAGCACCGTGGTGCCAGCTTCCGTTATCCAGCTAAACACCTTCAACCGACAGAAGCTTTAAAAAGAGCTTAATGTCTTTATTCGCATACAGGCAAAGTTCACGTTCTATACTCCGGGCATGAAAATAGAAAATCCATCTGGCGTCTCAGGTTGATTGTCTATTGCTTTAATATTGAATATCAACAGGATGGATGTTCCAAAATGCCCAGAATGAACACATTATAAAACTTCGATTCAATAACCCGACCGCAACATGGATATAGGTCTACACATTGCAGTGAGATAGTGGATGATACTCTACTTAAACCTGGTGTTGGCTTACCCATATTGCGTTATTTTCAATGGTTTTTTTCAGATCGGTTGCTGGAGTATTCCAAGTCCGATCTAGCTGTTTAAATGTATTTAAATCCAGTGTTTCGGTTCTTAAAAAATTTAACATTTCTGTTGATAAATCTATTTTTTTTGCCAACCACTTCCATTGCAGTAGACATTTTAGCAACCGGATAGAAATAAAATGTCGAGGACTATTGACGTGTAATTGCGCTGAAATAATTTCAACGAGTTTTTGAAAACAAATTTGCTCTTGGCTAGCAATCAAGATTTCCTGACCTGTCGTTTGGTCATCCTTGTATGCTTTAATCATTGAATTTACCAACATGTTGACAGACACCAAAGGTAAATAAAGCAGCAGTATTAAACAGATAATCGACGGTTTTTAATTGCTGCCAGTCATGCTCAGAAATCCCTAAATCAGTTTGTGTAACATTACCTTGAATACAGATTAATTTTTTACAGTCAGCACCGGATGAATTTAACCAGTCCCGTAATTGAGCTTCTTGTTGACGGAGATTACGGCACATGGCAAACACTTGATAATTTTCTTTGAGTAATTGTGCCGTTAAAAATTTACCGATAAATCCTGTTGCCCAAATCACCCATGCTGTTTGGTTTAAGCCTTGCATAGAATGGCACTCTGTTGATTGATTCATGCTTAAGATAAAGTATGGACTACACTCTAGAGTCAAGTGTTTTTATACAGAAGATGTGGAGATTATGATGCTAGTCGGAGAATTAGCACAACACACCAATCTCAGTCGGGATACCATCCGATTTTATGAAAAACTGGAATTAATTAAACCACTTATTAGGAGCAATAGTTATAAAGATTATACTGAACAAAACTTACAGCAACTCAAACTGATTCAAAGCACTAAAAAATTAGGCTTTACCCTGACGGAAATTAAACAAAGATACCCTATAGCATACAAATCCAATTACATTCCATCGCTATTAAGGCTATCACCAGCTGAATACACTAAAGCTAAATTACGGTCTGATTTAGAATCAGCTCCGGATTACTATAAAAATAGTTTTGAGATTAGACTCTCGGACTTAAGACCACCGATTACTTACAGGTGAACCTATGGAAAGATATGTAATAGTTGTGATACTGATCATAGTCGCGGTATTACTGGTCGTATTTTACAATCAGAAAAAATGAAATTAAAAATTCGGTAGTGCTTCAAAAACTATGCTGAAAAAACAGGCTGAACTGCTGAATGCTGATTGAAAAATTCGCTTGTGAGAAAATCATCACTGAGCGATCTGATGATTTCATGGTCTTTTACGGCATTGTCCTGACCTGCTTTTTCTTTCAAGCCTCAACCGGATATGAATTTCAGCATATACTAAGGCGCCCCAAAACGGCGCGCGGATAGTGTGCTGAATGCTGTGTGGCTTCGACTGTTCGTATGCTTGAGAAATATTATGTTGATCCGTTTTGCCCTGAAACTCAGCTTGGCCACACTTTGTTGTCTTTCCACTGAACTTTATGCAAATACGGCACTCAATCAGGCAACGCTCAGCAGTTATGATTATGACAATGACATTTTCCATCCGGTTCGGGCACAAAATGGCATGGTGGCCTCCGAACATGAAATCGCCAGTCAGGTCGGTCTGGACATTCTGAAACGCGGTGGCAATGCGGTTGATGCCGCCGTTGCCGTTGGATTTACCTTGGCAGTGGTTTTACCGCATGCCGGTAATCTGGGCGGTGGCGGTTTTCTGATTGTACATGATACCCAGTCTGGTAAAAATATTGCGCTGGATTTTCGTGAGATGGCTCCACGTCGTGCGTCACGGGATATGTATCTGGATGAAAATGGCAATATTATTGCTGGCAAATCACTGTATTCACATGATGCCATCGGGGTTCCTGGCACAGTCGCAGGTCTGGAATATGCCCTAAAAAAATGGGGAAGCTTACCCCTTTCAGAGGTGATTGCCCCTGCAATTCAGCTGGCAGAAAATGGCATTCCAGTCAGCCATTCTTTGGCCAAAATGCTGAATGCAGCTGAAGATAAATTAGGCAAATGGCCCAGTTCACGTGCTATTTTCTTTCAAGAGAATCGCCCCTTACGCTATGGTGAACGATTGGTTCAGCAGGATTTGGCACATTCCTTGCGATTAATTAGCCAACAGGGTAGCCTCGTGTTTTACCGTGGTGAAATCGGCGACAAAATTATTGCAGAAATTCAGCAGCATCAGGGCATCATGCAAAAAAGTGATCTGCATGCTTATAAAGTGATCGAACGTCAGCCCATCATGGGCAATTATAAAGGCTATCAGATTGTCACCATGCCACCGCCAAGTTCCGGCGGTGTACATCTAGTACAAATGCTGAATATTTTGGAACAATTCCCCTTGCAACAGTGGGGAGCAAATAGTGCCCAGACCCTGCATTATCTGGCCGAAAGCATGAAACTGGCCTATGCCGACCGGTCTAAATATCTGGGAGACCCTGATTTTGTGCATGTGCCTGTGGCAGGTCTTAGTTCAAAGCCATATGCGAAAATGCTGGCTCAGCAGATTTCAGCTACCACAGCCCGTCCTTCGGCCTCCATTCAGCCCAACAACCCAATCCCCTATGAAAGTGACCAAACCACACATTATTCAGTAACCGATCAACACGGCAATGCGGTTTCGGTGACCTATACCCTGAATTTCAACTTTGGCAGTGGCATTGTCGCAGCAGGTACCGGCATTTTACTCAACAATGAAATGGATGATTTTTCAGCCAAACACGGTGTAGAGAATGCTTTTGGTTTAATTGGCGGAGATGCCAATGCCATTGCTCCCTATAAACGTCCACTGTCTTCAATGACACCCACAATTGTATTAAAAAATCAGAAAGCTTGGCTGGTCACTGGCAGCCCGGGAGGTTCCCGAATTATCAGTACCGTGCTACAAACCCTGATCAATAGCATCGATTTTCAGATGAACCCAGCTGAAGTGGCAGCGGTACCACGAATTCATCACCAGTGGTTACCGGACGAAATCCGTGTAGAAAAAGGCATCAGTGCAGATACCCTCGAATTATTAAAGCAAAAAGGTCATAAAATTGTGCAGAAATCTACCATGGGCAGAACCCAAACCATCCAAATTCTGCCAGATGGCATCTATGGCTATTCTGATCCACGTAATCCGGATGGCGCAACACGTGGATATTAAGGGTTACACATCATAGGCTTTTACTGAGCCAAAATATATTCACAGAAAGTGACGGATGCCTTTCTAAGATGCAAGCCTGTATAAAAGTGGATGAGCTAGATTCTAGTGATCATTGAGATAGTTTTGTCACAGCATTTACATGTTACAAGCAAGTAATAGGTAAGTTTTTTACCGCCGATATTGAAGGCAACAATAATTAAAATAATTGGTATCACGTATGCTGAAATAGTGAGAACATCAACCAATTTATCTGATCCAGCAAAACAGTAACTCTCAGGTACTAGGCAACCGATTAAATTTGAAATTACTGATAAAAGCAGATATAGAACTACTGGAGTTCCCATAATATAGTAAAAGATTTTTTCTTTAAGAATTCTGGAATTTTAAATTTCATAAAATTATATGAGCCTGTAAATTATTTTGTGTAAGTTCCATTTTTTATAAATGATCTTTTAATCGATCATCGAACTGAATCGTAAACCAATTCATCGCTAAACGCCAATTTTGAATTGGCATGGTCCATTTTTTAGCAGCATTTGAAGTTGCTAAATAAATGACCTTTTTCACTGAATCATCAGAAGAGAAGATCTTTCTCTTTTTAGTTGAATGGCGAATCACGCTATTCAATGATTCAATTGCATTTGTTGTATAAATCGCATGACGTATTTCAGCAGGATAGCTAAAGATCGTTCGGATATTTTCCCAATTTGCCCGCCAGGATTCTC
>NZ_VPCP01000121.1:0-6322 GCF_013418145.1 Acinetobacter sp. YH12201
GTTCCACTTTAGATATTTGTTTAAGATGAGATGTAACTCATTGAAATGTGTCATCATATTCGTCGTCAGAAAACAAGTATTATGCCATTATTTCAATGAGTTATCTTTTTTTGTCGTGTACAAAGATTTTTTTCACAGCTTAATCCTTAAATATAAAATATGTTAGGCATATTTTGCCGAAACTTTCCCAAGGAAGAAATCTATATTTCAGTTGAATTTTCCACATCCGGATAATCCGATTAAAAAAACAGCATCCTTTTCAGTGTTGCAAGAAGCACACGCTTCGTTCCATATCCATCATTTTTAAATATGGGCTTTTTGATTAGCATACCCAGACTTGAAAATGACATATGGATACATAGGTATAACATGAAAAATACCTCACAATACTATACGCGTACGGCACAAATGCTGCATTGGCTCATGGCTGCTATTTTTATTGCAGCATGGTGTATTGGTTTTTATAGCGGAAATTTTCTAAGTTATGAGGTTGATGGAAGCTTTAAAGGTCAGGTCATTACTCTACATAAGAACATCGCCACCACCATTATCTTTCTGGTCCTAATTCGTATATTTTGGCGCTATACCCACCCTGTTCCAGCACTACCCGACAGCATGTCACCTTTGATGAAAGTCTTGGCACATCTGGGACATTTAGCTTTATATCTCATGTTACTGGCTTTACCGATTACCGGCTGCTTATTTAGCTGGAGTGCAGGACATCCGGCACCTGTTTTGTATTTATTCGAAATTCCACGTTTGGTCCAGGATAATCCCAACCTTTTAGCCATCGTAAAACCTGTACACATTTATTTATCCTGGTTTGCAGGCTTACTTGTCATTGGTCATATTGCGGCGGCATTAAAACATCATTTCATCGATAAAGATAACATCTTGCGCAGCATGACCCGACAAGCAAAATAATCAATTTTGTCTCCATAAAAAAGCCGCATTGATGTATTACTGATGCGGCTTTTTTATAGTTCAATTTATAACCCTAAGTTATTTCAAAGCGTCTTGGGCACAACCTTTAACACTGTTCACCACCGCTTGTTTAATCAGGCTATTTTTTGCAGATTCACTCATCGATGCCATAGCTAACTCTTTGACCGAAACGTCCTGCAAGGCATGTTCACCCACACAACCACAGATTTGTTTTTGTACGGTTGATTGCCGCTCTGAACTCATGAACAAAGCTGCGGATTGCCACACTTTTGAAGCATTCAATTCACTTTTACAGCCTTGTTCAATCACTGGTTTCAACATTTTCTGGGTTAGAGTAGCATTTTTATCGGTCGCAAAAACTGATACAGAGCCAATCAATAAAACGACTGCAAATACCCAGCAAAAAAACTTTTTCACATTAGAACCTAATAGTTATTGAACAGATCAATATATCAATCTGCCCAATCCAAAAGCATTTTTCAAAGGAATGGATTACACCAAAGAATCAATCTGTTGTGACCATTTTTGCTTTTCAGCATCCGAGATAAATGAAGCTTCAAACGAATTTTTCGCCAATTGCTTTAGCTCATCATTTGACAGGTCTAAAGCTTTTGTAATTGCAATGAAATTATCATTCATATAACCACCAAAATAAGATGGATCATCTGAATTGACCGTTACATGTACACCCTGTTGCAATAAACGGCTGATATTATGCTGTGCCATATCATCAACCACACAGAGTTTTAAATTACTTAAAGGACACACGGTTAAAGGCATTTTTTCTGTAATCAAGCGCTGCATCAACGTCGCATCTTCTTCAGAACGCACACCGTGATCAATACGGTTTACTTTCAGCAAATCCAGAGCTTCCCAGACATATTCAGCCGGACCTTCTTCACCTGCATGTGCCACCACTAAGAAACCTGCTTCACGTGCTTTGGCAAAAACACGTTCAAATTTTGCAGGTGGATGTCCAACTTCACTTGAATCCAGCCCCACCGCAATAATTTGCTCTTTAAAAGGTAAAGCCTGCTCTAAAGTTTTAAATGCGGCTTCTTCACTTAAATGGCGCAAGAAACACATAATTAAATGCGAGCTAATGCCCAATTTGCTTTGCGCATCATCACAGGCACGTTTTAAACCCTGAATCACCGTTGCAAAAGCAATGCCACGATCGGTATGGGTCTGCGGATCGAAGAACATTTCGGTGTGAACCACTTTGTCTTCAGCACATTTTTCAAAATATGCCCAAGCCAGATCATAGAAGTCCTGTTCATGAATCAGGACATTGGCACCCGCATAATAGATGTCTAAAAAAGACTGTAAATTATGAAAGTTATACGCCTGTTTCACTTCCTCAACAGATTTATACGGAATATCAATATGATTGCGTTGAGCAATCGCGAACATCAGCTCAGGCTCAAAAGTCCCTTCAATATGGACGTGTAACTCCGCCTTTGGCATGGCTTGAATAAGCTCAAGTTGATTCATATCTTATCCTTATAAAATTTTTCAAAAATAAAAAAGGGTGCAAACCGAGTTTACACCCTATTCTGAATGGGGTGAATTAGCCGCCAAATACAGCAAATTTCAATGCCCAAAGAGCCGCAACAATCCAGACCATATAAGGTACAGTTTTCGCTTGCCCAGTCAGCAGCTTGATTAATGCGTAGCTAATAAAGCCCATTGCAATACCGTCGGCAATTGAATAGGTAAATGGCATGCATACGATGGTTAAAAATGCAGGAACGGCTTCAGTGATATCATCCCATTCAATGTTGACGATCCCTTGAATCATTAACACACCTACAAATAATAATGCAGGTGCAGTAGCAAAACCTGGAACCGATTGCGCCAAAGGAGCCAGGAATAAGCACAGCACAAACAACACGGCAACAACCACAGCGGTCAAACCTGTACGACCACCTGCAGCAACCCCCGCAGACGATTCAATATAAGGTGTTGTAGAGGAAGTACCCAATGCTGCACCCGCTACAATCGCAGTCGAGTCAGCAAAGAGTGCTTTTTTCAAACGTGGTAATTTGCCATCTTTTAACAGGCCGGCACGATGTGAAACCCCCACCAAGGTACCCGTCGAGTCAAATAAATCCACCAGGAAAAATACAAAGATGACCCCAACTAGACTGGCCGTGAACAGGCCTTCAAAATCCATTTGCAGGAAGGTTGGAGCAATCGATGGAATGGCTCCTACAACACCTTTAAATTCGTTCAGCCCCATTGCTGTAGCAATCGCGGTAATCACCAGGATACTGATAATGATGGCACCACGGACTTTAAAGTGATGCATCACCACAATCATCAGGAAACCCAGCAAGGTCAGCAATACTGTCGGTTGTTTCAAGTCACCCAAGCCTACAAGGGTAGCCGGATTATCGACAATAATGCCTGAATTTTTTAATGCAATCAGTGCAAGGAACAAGCCAATGCCGCCGCCAATCGCAAATTTCAGCGACATAGGAATGGCATTGACAATCGCTTCACGGATTTTAAACATACTGATGGCAATAAACACCAGCCCTGAAACAAACACGGCAGCCAGTGCCGTTTGCCAAGGTATCCCCATGCCCATACACACCGAATAGGTAAAGTAGGCATTCAGCCCCATACCCGGTGCAAGCGCGATCGGATAATTTGCAACAAGCCCCATCACCAGACAGCCAATTGCAGCTGCAAGACAGGTTGCAACAAAAACAGCCCCATGATCCATCCCAGTTTCGGATAAAATCATTGGATTGACAATAATGATGTAACACATGGTTAAGAAAGTGGTTACACCTGCAAGAACTTCTGTGCGAAAACTGGTTTTGTTTTCACTGAGCTTAAATAAGCGTTCTAGCATATTCTCTGAAGATGGATTAGGAGTCGTCATGACTTTACCCCTGTAAGTAAACTTTATGCTATCAGCACGCTATAAAATTAATGATCCGTTTCTCAAATCACCATTAAGTTTATAGATGTCCAAGCAATCGATATGCCAATATTTTCATTAAAAACAAATATTTTCTACAATGTTTCGTAGACGACAAAACAACCGGATAACAAAAACCATAAACAAAAAAGCCGCATAACTTTTATGCAGCCTCCTGAGATAGAAAGTGAAACACTTACAATGTAAATATAAGAATTCAGATCTTGGCAAATTATAACACAATGCTTTTTATTGTTTCTAAAATTTATTTTTAATTAAATTTAAATAACTTAACAATATATTTAAAACATATAGTAAAAACCCAGGCGTTAAAACTTGCTGGATTTCACATGCAAGGGTGCTGCAAAATGGGGATCCGAAGTTTCACTCTGCTCTACCACCCTATTATTTGGATTTGCTTCTACAGCCCTCAAAGATCGATGCGCATCCTGAATCAGTTGATCCATTTCCTGTCTTTTTTTCATTTGACTGTCGCGATAAACCCCGTACCCCAGTAAAACCACTGCAAAAATAAAGGTTGGAACTAATAATCTTTTCATCATAAAATTTTATTGTTCAACAATTCATCATGATGTTAACAAACATGAATTAAAATATAATGATAAAATATTTCAAAATCCTGTTTATTTTTTCGCAATAAAAATCCCGAAATTTATCGGGATTTTTACCTTGTTACTCTCATTTAAGCAGCTTGCTGCTCGTCGCGTTTAAAGACCAGCTCACCTTGTAGCGAACTCTCTGCATCAAAATAGTAACCATCCAGATTAAATGATTTTAAGTCCTCAGCACGTTCTGCTTGATTTTCAATGATAAAACGTGCCATTAATCCGCGTGCTTTTTTTGCATAGAAGCTAATGACCTTGTATTTGCCGTTTTTCTGATCCAGAAAAACCGGCTTAATGATCTCGGCTTTAATTTTGCCTGGTTTGACCGATTTATAATATTCATCCGAAGCAAGATTCACCAATAGTTCTGAGTGCACCTCGGCTAAATCATGGTTAATCAAATCAGTAATGATATTATCCCAAAAATCATAAAGATGATGACCACGTGGATTTTTGAGCTTGGTTCCCATTTCTAGGCGATAGGGCATCATTAAATCTAGAGGACGCAACAAACCATACAGTCCAGACAACATACGCAAATGCTGCTGTGCATAGGCAATATGCTGATCATTCAGCGCATAAGCATCCAGTCCGGTATACACATCCCCTTTAAAGGCAAATAAAGCCTGACGCGCATTAGAAAAGCTCAGCTCTGGCTGCCAATCATTAAAACGCTCGACATTCAACTTGGCAATTTTTTCACTCACGCTCATTAAATTGGCGATATCTGCTGCAGAAAGCTTACGACTCACATTTACAAGTTCTTGTGAATGTTCTAGTAATCTTGGCAGTGTATGTGCATCGGTTGGAAGTGCAGATTCGTAATCTAAAGTCTTGGCTGGAGAAATTAAGGCGAGCATGAATAACCTGGTCAAAAAACAATTAAACAGACTATAACAGTAGCATTGTCTTATTGCCAATCTGTGTTTTTACTGGGTCTTAACGCTAAAATAGCCCTCTCTTCTGTCATGAGTCGGTTATTACATGTCCGAGCAAATTTTCATTCAAGGTCCTGCAGGTCAACTGGAAGTTTTTGTTGATTATCCACAGGGTGAAGTGAAAGGATTTGCGCTGGTATGTCATCCTCACCCCCTACAAGGCGGCACTCCGCAGCATAAAGTTCCAGTTCTGCTTGCTCAGATGTTTCTTGAACGCAGCTGTATTGTCTATCGTCCAAGTTTCCGAGGCTCTGGCCAAAGTACGGGTGAGCACGATAAAGGCCATGGCGAAACGGATGATATTCTAGAAATTATTCAACAGATTCGCTGTAAGCATATCAATTTGCCTTTTTATGCAGCAGGCTTTAGTTTTGGTGCCCATGTCATGGCAAAGTGTTTTCATGTATTGCCCGATGAAATTAAACCCAAACAATTGATTTTATGTGGACTACCGACTGCAACAGTTGCAGGTGTACGTCATTATGTTACACCACACATTAAAGGTGATATTCTGTTCCTGCATGGTGAAGCTGACGAAGTAACCTTGTTGTCCGACTTAATTGAATGGGCCAAACCGCAACGCCATTTACTCACCATCTTACCCGGTGCAAATCATTTCTTTACTGGATATTTAAAGCAATTACGCGTTGCTATCTCCCGCTTTCTTGTAGACGAATAAGCTGACAGCAGTATAGAGCATCTATTTTATATATGGTTTATACATGGCTGCAAATAAAAAGAGGAGGCTAAGCCCCACTGCTGTCCCATAGTTTGATTTAAATAAAAAACCTGAGTCCTAACAGTTAAAATATGAGTACGAACCAACACTTTAACGACCAGGATTCAGGTTTTGTCACATCAGAATACCGTATTTCATCAGC
>NZ_VPCP01000122.1:0-6227 GCF_013418145.1 Acinetobacter sp. YH12201
GTTCCACTTTAGATATTTGTTTAAGATGAGATGTAACTCATTGAAATGTGTCATCATATTCGTCGTCAGAAAACAAGTATTATGCCATTATTTCAATGAGTTATCTTTTTTTGTCGTGTACAAAGGATTTATTCATAAATTATTCCCAATAAATCATCCTCAACTTAAAAAATAAAGGTTCTACGCTGGCAATTTTTCTGTAGATATTTTTAATATTGTTTTTCTAATGAATGATTAAAAAAAGGGTTGATCTTCTATCATCATGATAGAAACGGCTAATAGCAGTTCACTAACAAGCTTGTACTCACAGTGGTGGTATATTTTATTTGGTTACTTGGTGATAAAAATAAACAAACAGCTATTCCTGAAACTGGTGAATTTATAAAATAAAAGTAAATTTAAGTCTCTGTACAGTAAAGAATATTTAGATATAAATTATTTTATTTTGACTTATTTGTGGTTGAGTTATTTTCTTGTGCAAAGTACAGGTATTCTTATAAATGATGAAAAATACCCAATTATAGGGATATTAGAAGTGATATTTAGCTTATAGCATAACAGTGCTTTTTGTTTGGGTTGACTCAACAATCCTATTTCAACTCCAAGGGCTATAATATTTCTATTACAATCAGAGTAATGGAAATATTTTACCTTACATGGCTTATCTGGGTGGATAAGCTATTTTTTACCTTTCATTTTTAAATGAAACATAAAATACCTATTATCAAGTATATAAAGTAGTTGAATGGTTGCCTGGAATTGCTCACTTTTGATGGTGTTTGCAATTCAGAAGTGAGTAATTTCTTGAATGTAACTTTCTCTGTTTATCCCTATGTATGAGAAGTTGTCCATTTGTTTTAATTAAGGTTTATCCGCGTGCTAAGCATTTTTTTATGAAGAAAATAAGGCATTTGATTAAAAAAATGAGCCTGCATACTTTACATTAAGTATAAAAAAAGGAGCAGTTGCTCCTTTTAATAGATTGAATCTTTTAATGAAGAGTCTGGGTGATTTTTTGCAAGATTTGTAACAGGACATCAAACTCGCTTTGCAATGGGGTACTTTTACGTGTCACCAGGGCAAGAGTACGGCTTGGCGCTGCCTCTATAGGTTTCACCACCAAGTCTGAATTGGCTTTAATCATATGGTTATGAATCGCAATTTCAGGAAGCAGGGTAAAGCCTAAGTCTGAACAAACCATTTCTATTAGTGTCGGTAATGAACTTGCTTTTAAGCGATGATCATTTTTGCGTTCACCAATTGGACAGGCACTTAACACATGGTTGCGTAAACAATGACCTTCTTCAAGTAATACTAAGCGCGATAAATCCAGATCATCCAAACTGCGGGCATTCTGCGCATTCTGATCCGCTTTATGGTAAACCAGATACAGATTTTCTTTTGCAATTTCTGCAACTTTTAAGCCACGTGTGTCAAAAGGCAATGCCAACACGATCATGTCCAAATTACCATGTTCGAGTTTTTCGACAATTTTTTCACTTTGTGCTTCGTGCAAGTGCAGCTGAATTTTAGGAAGTTGTTTATGCACTTCATCTAGCAGTTGCGACAGAATAAAAGGTGCAATTGTGGGAATAATCCCTAAATGTAGATCACCTGTTAAAGGTTCGCTCATTTCACGACTTAAACGCATCAGGTCTTGGGCATCTGCCAAAAGAACACGGGCTCGTGCAACAACCTGTTCACCAAGCGGAGTTAAACGTACATTTTGGCGATCGCGTTCAACAAGTACTCCACCTAGCAAGCGCTCTAACTCCATGATCCCGCCAGACAAGGTTGACTGGGTCACAAATGAACGGCGCGCAGCTTCAGTAAAATGCAGCGTTTCAGACAGTGTAACGAGGTATGACAGCTGTCTTAAAGAGGGTAATGCAGCCATAGTGTCCTAATGTTTTGATTTAAAGTGATCAGCAAATAATCCGCTCAGATATGGAATAAAATGCGGTGGGATATCATGCCCCATTCCCTCAATTAATTCAAACTTAGCATCAGTAATTGCCTTTGCAACTGCTTTGCCATGACTCGGTGGCAATAAACGATCACGAGAGCCATGTACCACGAGGGTAGGTTGCTGAATTTGCTTACCCAATTGTAGCAAAGAACCTGTACATAATATTGCTAAAAACTGTTGAAGTACACCCGCTGGATAGTAACTTCGTTGATATAATTTGCGTGCTGTCTGAATAATTTCCAGTTGATTGATATATCCAGATGAGCCAATAATGTTAAATACCTTCACGCTATGGTTCACAATGCCTTCTTCATCAGTCGATTCTGGTCTGCCAATCAGGCTAAACAGTTGTTTGGGAAAAGGCGGTGGTAATAAAGGCTGATTGTTACTGGTAAACATCAGGCCCAGATTACTGACTTTTTGTGGATGTTTTGCTGCCAGAATTTGTGCAATCATGCCCCCCATGGAAGCGCCAATGACCGAGACTTGTTGCAGACCCAAACGATCAATCAGTAGTGCTGCATCTTCTGCCATATCATATAAGTTATATGGCGCACCTTGATTTTGTAAGCCTAAGGCAAAACGTCCCATCAATTTCAATGTGTTGAGACGTGGACCAGAATGACGAATTTTGGAAGACAAGCCAATATCGCGGTTGTCAAAACGAATTACGCGATAACCTTGGTCAATCAGGGATTTGCAGAAAAAATCAGGCCAAAACAACATTTGCGCACCCAGACCCATAATCAGCATGATGGCAGGATGTTCCGGGTTTCCACCCATTTCCACATGAAGTTCAACGCCATTACCTAAATTGACTTTGGTTTCATGCATAAAAGATGTATAGGGAGAACCCGTAAAACTGAGTGCGCTATCCATTGTTATTTTCCTAAAAAAGGACATTTTGCTGAAAAAATGTCCTTGGTATTAAAACCTTAAACTGCAGCAGGAATCAAGTCCGGCACCAGTTTGGTGAGAATCAAACGCTGTTTGGCAGCACTTGGTCCCAACAAGACAAAACCACGTAAGGTATTTTCACTATCGATGGCTTTAGCAATCATTCCATCTTCGAGTTCTTCTGTTTCCCAGTTTACATCAACGTCCACAGGTGCAGGAAGTACTGTCAGTGGTGCAGCAGGTGTTTTTACTGCAACCGGCATTGCCGGGTAATGCACATGGGTTTTTTCACCATTCAAGGTTTTGGCTAAGGCACGTGCCTGTTGCATAATTGGCATGACATATGGCAGCAGCAAACCATTGACTTCGGCGCAGTCCCCAATGGCATAAATATCTGCCTGGTTGGTTTCCAGATGGCTATTGGTCAAAATACCGCGACTGCAATGAATATCAGCAGCTTTTGCTAACTCCAGATTCGGGTGTAAACCAATCGCAGAAAGTACAATGTCGGCAATCACAGACTGACCATTGGCTAACGTGATTTGATAATCGCCTTGTTCCACTTTGATGACTTTTTCAACCGTGGTGCCCAGAACGAAGTGAATACCGGTATCCTCAAGTTTTTCCTGGAAAGACGTTGCAACATGGGCGGGTAATAAGCGTCCCAAAGGTTGAGGAGCCAAATCAATCACAGTCACTTGATGGTCTGTGTTTTGCAAGTCATTGGCAAATTCACAGCCAATCAGACCGGCACCTAAAATCACCACACGTTTATCGTGATGTTGATCCAGATTTTTACGGAATGCCTTGTAGTCCTCTAAATTATTGACGACATGAATATCATCACTGCCATCGCCTGCAATCGCTACGCGAACAGGATGAGCACCCACTGCAAGAACCAGCTTGGCATAAGGCTGAGTACTTTGCTGACCATCTTTTTCTAAAATAAGCTGATGTTGGGCTGCTTGAATTTCTTTGACCCAGGTATGGGCTTCAATACGCATATTCAGTTGCGTTGCCATTTTAGCTGCATCGCCTAAAGCAATTTGTTCAGGTGCCTTGTTCCCAGCTAAAGCATTGGAAAGTGTCGGTTTGGCATAGTTTACCGCATCATCTGCACAGATCATGACCAGCTCATGCTCGGGATTAAGCTTGCGAAATTCACGTGCTGCGGTATAGCCGGCCATACCAGAACCAATGATGACGATAGGATGCATATTATTCTCCAGACTGTTTTTCTTTAATAAGACATAAAAAAAGACCATTCACTATGGTCTTTTGTATCAATAATCAGACTTCTACCATTTCGAAATCAACTTTTGATACACCACAGTCCGGGCAGGTCCAGTCATCCGGGATGTCTTCCCATTTGGTCCCTGCGACAATCCCATCTTGTGGCCAACCTTCAGCTTCGTCATAAATCCATCCACAAACGATGCATTGATATTTCTTCATTTGACTCTCCAAAACACTGACTTTTCAAAAATATGCGGTCAGTAATATTCCATATACCGTGTGACTCTATTGATATGACTTTCAATGTACACATTCAAGCAAATTTTTACGCAGTTCTATCTACAATGTAAAGCAAATATCGGAGTTTAAGGACAGAAATTGAAACCAGAATTGCTGAGAAGAACAAAACTGGTCTTTAAAGCATGAAAATAGGCAGAAGTGGAGCAATATAAATTAACTTTTCTTTTTAAGCAGTGCGACAAACAAGATTTTGGATCCCAGCGTAGTCAAAGTGGATAAGTGGTCTTTTTAGACTAAGGTCGTGCAGAAAAAAAAACCTGTATTTGTTATTCTATGATTAGATAAATCTATACCTATTATTTATTTAAAAAATTAAATAACTAAATCAGTAAGTTATAATTTTGTGATTATTTTTATTATGGTTTAAAAGTAAGCGCTGACTGGTCATAGGCCTAATAAAGCGTTAAAATTCATATATTCTCTTTTAAAATACTTTTCTCCCATGAGCAATCTGTCTACAACTTTGTGGTCTAACATTCGTACGGTCCAGGATTTCCCTAAACCAGGTATTTGTTTTTATGACTTGACTCCATTATTTATGGGAAACATTGAGTTATTAACTGACGCTTTAGTTGCCAGTATTCCTGCTGAAAAATTGGCAGAAGTCGACAGTTTTGTTGCAGTTGAAGCGCGCGGTTTTGTACTTGCAAGTTTATTGGCGCAACGTTTGGGCAAAGGTTTATTGCTGGTTCGTAAGGCAGGAAAATTACCGCCACCAGTGGTTGGTGTCGGTTATAGTCTGGAATATGGCATGGACCGTCTGGAAATGTCGGCTGATGTTCAAGCGCAAAAAATCATTATCGTAGATGATGTGTTAGCCACTGGCGGTACGCTAAAAGCAGTTAAACAGTTAGTGAATAAATGCAAGCATGAAGTTTTAGGGGCTAGTGTTTTTCTGGATTTGCCAGATTTGCATAATGACCTCGGCTTAGATATTTGGTCGGTATTAGATGAAAAATCTCAACCAGAACAAGCTGTTGCTTGATTAAAGCATGTGAAAAAAGCCTTGGTTATTCCAAGGCTTTTTTATTTTTTCAGAAAATATGTCTGCATATGCTGAAGCAGTCCATTGATATTTTCTGGACTGGCTAAACGATGATGTCCACCTTCGACGGCCTGAACCTGCATATAGGGTTCGAGTTGCTGTTGTACAGCATACATATCCAGTTCTTCATCGCCTAATTCCAGATAGGCAATTTGTGCAATATCATGTTCCAGATCATCTTCGCTAATAGGTGGATAATCAGCACGAAAGTCTGGGCTTAGGCTGGGATTGGCAATAATCGCCGGAATTTTGTATAGGACTGACATTTTTAAGGCCCAGTAAGCCCCCAAGCTATGGCCAATCAGAATTTCCGGTTGAATTTTGGCAATAATTTCCCGGTAAAAGTTAGCGACGGTTTGAAAATTCAGGTTGCGATAATCTACATCGATACAATATTTATGATCGGCGTTAATAGCATGGAATCTGGCTGATTCACGCGAAGAATCGAGTCCATGCAAAAATAGGATTTTTAAAGGGCATGTCGTCATTTTTTTAGTTCATACTTTCTTTATTCACAAAGATAGACACAGTCGAATAGATTACTTTTCAACTATTTTTCTTGAATCTATTGTAAGTGACTTGGCTGAACAAAGAAGTTAGCTTTTGGTCTAAGGTGTATTTCAGATCAATCTAATAAACTTAATTTAAAAATAAATAGGACTTACGCACTATTATTTATAGATTCTCTGTGGTAGCAGATGATTTTTATCGAGAATAAAGTCATCAATGAAGTTTTTGATCATTGGTCTAAATAATTTCTTCTGCCAACGATATACATTT
>NZ_VPCP01000123.1:0-5991 GCF_013418145.1 Acinetobacter sp. YH12201
AAGTCGTTTGAATGATTTCTTCTTGGTCTACGTGCCATAAAATACTCCATATATTGATGTTTATAACATCATTTGAGGAGCAGAATATCACTTATAGGAGTTGTTCAAATTTCCGGATCCATCTCTATAATTATCTTCTAGAGATTGACAGTTAGTCCCACTGGTTGCCATATCAACTTTCTTCCATTTCATTTCGGATAGAACTTTATTGATTGCTAATTTTTTATCTATATGTTTCATTACTTAATCTCGCATTTCTGTTTTTCTAACCAAGCTTCAACTTCTGTAACTTTAAAATAAAGATTACCTTGACGTGACGAAGAATATTTTATTGGCCTCGGAAAAGTTGGATCGTCTTTTATTAGTCGATACAACCCATTTCTACTAAGAGTCATAGTCACTCTTAGTTGTTCAAATTTCATAACTTGCATTCTTAACCTCACATAACAACTCATGAAATAAGTTTGAGGCTTAATAGAGTGAATAAAAAAAGGGATTTTTATTTTTAAAAAATAAAAATCCCTTTTGATAAAATTAAATTGTGCTAAGTTTCTTTCAATATTTCTTTTAGTCTGCCTTTTGTTAAAAGATTCTCTTTACTCAAATCTTCAAAAAAAATTTCAGAAATAAGTAATATTAAATCAAGATCATAGGGCTTTGCATGTACATCCACATTGTAAATTTCTTTAATAAAAACAGTACGATGACTATAATTGTCACGACGTATAGTTGCCTGAGTTTGTAAAAAACAGGAAATGTCATCTTTTATATCTTGTATAAGATCTAGAATGCTGAAATATTTGAATTTTTTTGAATAGTTATAAGCTTTCTGGTACAAAGTAGCTTCACTATAGCTATCATCAATAGATGATAAATATTTATTATCTTTCAAATATTTAACAAATTTTTGAAGATCTTCGTTACCTCTAGTCTGATGAAGTAACTCCTCATATCTTTTAGTTAGAACTTTGTCATCGACAAAAGCTAACTTGTTACCGTCAATCATGAATTTTAAAAACTCAATAAACCTATGATCTTTTAAGAAGATCCCATTATTTAAAAAATCGATTGGTGATGATTTAAAAGCATCAACAAAATTTTTAGTCTTTTTAGAGATATCTTTGATTAATTTACTATTGTGAGTTTTATTTTTAAAAGCAAAAGACTCTTGTAAAACTTTATTAGGGTCTGATTTGTACTTTATGCTCAAAGAGTAAATTTGAATGAATAAAAAAAGATCTGGTATTTTTAACTTCTTAATGAATATTTTTTGAAATCTAGAATCATCTAATAGCTTTATCATTAAATCAAGATATTCACGTTTAAGCCACTCTTCACGATTTAAAAATACTTTATCTATCAGTAAAGTTCTTTTATTTTCGTAGTCTAGCCTTTTATACATATTCAAAAATTTAATATTTTCTGCAATATCGTTTGCGTCTACCCTAACCATACCATCTCTGAAAGTTCAACTTTTGGTCTAGTAAACCAGAATATATTTTATCATTACAAATAAAACGGCTAAATTTCATACAATCAAAACTTATTTTTCTTAAATGATAATTCTTAAATATCCACATACTCATAAAGTATTTTCAATATGATATATTTTTCAGTTTGATTTATATGATTATTTATTATAATTAACACTAAATATTTAAAAAAATTAACAATTTTTTCTATCTCAGCTAGGCATTTCAGATGCTTATACTTCAATAGAATTAGAAGGTAGAAATGGGAGCCTAAAACGCCCATTTCTATTCTTTAACCTACTATTTCTTCATCTTAAGTAGACTATTAGGTCTTATAACATCCAGTGTATTTAATAGTAGAAAAAACCTGAATTTCTGACATTTCTTCTACTTAAAACTCTTTCGTTATACTGGCTCTTTATCCTGTGTTTCTTGCTTTAAAAATACTTCATCAATTTCAATTAGCAATTTTGTCATTTGCTCAAGAATGTTATCAAAAGCTATGATCAATTTATCATCTTCAATTCCTAAGCGTGCAATCGTATTTTCATATTTTGTTCCACGTCTATGGGCTACTCCAGTTGAACGTACTCCTTGTAATCCACCTAAGAAGGTTGCGACATCAAACGTAACTCCCCCCTTATACAAGAACTCTGCTAAGAGCTTAATTGATCCATTGTTTTCTATTGAAACAAGTTTTTTAAGTTCTTCAACATTAATTGAATCTATTGTTATTTTTACTAGAGATAATATTTGAGAGTCGAATTCTGACTGTTCATTTTTAGTCAATGAATGTAGAGTATTAAAACAATGATAATCAGCTTTATTTAGGGATAAAAAAAGTTCCCATCCTTTAGACTTTAGCCATTTTTTTTGAAATTGAGTAAAAATAGACTTAAAAACTAAATCTGGACTTTCAGCATTTGAAAATGCTCCAAGCATACTTCTTTCAAAATATGTTTTACTCATCTCCTTTCCTTCTGGAGATATATTGAAGCTTTTCCAATAAATCTGCTCTGAGTGAGGTAGATCTCTGCCTAGATCACCTAAAAATACACATACATGCTCTGAAGCATTATTATCAAAACGTAAATGCCAGTAGCCATGTCTGTCAATTGAACTATCCTGTACTTCATATTCATTTGATGACGAATAATATTTTTGAAGCACAGCCTTATCAAAATAGACTGGAGTCAGATAATGTGGAGAACCTTTGTTTTTTCCAAAGTAGTCCGATAACATGACAGGATCACAGGTGTGAATTATTTTGTCATGAGAATCTCCATCAATAATAAAAGATTCAAATTCTTTTCCATTTAATGGCTCGTAATATTTTTCTTCTCTAGGTAAGCAATAAAATAATTTTTTTCCTAACACTCTAGTAAATGTTTTATAACCATCCACATAGGAACCACCCCAATATCTAGTGTACGAAATAAACTCTTCATTTACACGTTCATCTGTAAGAGATTCATCTGTAATTTTGTGCCTAGTATTTTCAAAAAACAAGAGAAGATTCATTTGTCTTGCTGACATGAAAGCTGTTAAAAATGACTTCCGTATTAGAATTTCATTATTTGAATATTTAATAACTTCAATTTCTACACCATTGTCATCATCAACAATATATTTACTATTCGGCTTATCATTATAAAGATTAAAATATAAAACTAATTCCTGTAGTATCTCCCAATAAGGCTTTCTAGTGCCATGGAATGACCTATAAATTACAAGAGGAAGTAAAGTAGTTGTAGTAGGTTCATACCAAATTTTATCACCACAAGTGACAATTGATGGTCCCCCATCTCCCCGACTTAAATCCCATCCATACTTTTTCATTGCGTCACTAGTGTCTTCAGGTGGAATGAGGCAAGAAAAAATTGAACCATCCTCAGATTTATCTTCTTTATTTAGATTTCTATAGAGTGGAACCCAAATGGATTCTCCTAATTTATTCTTTACGAAGTCTATAAAATCATCCATATCTACAAGCATGTTTATTCCTTACTCATTTTTAACGTTGAGATTTTTATATGATATTAATCAAATTTAAACTCTTTAAATTATTAAAAGCTCTTATAACTTTTAGTAACAACTTTCTAGATAAATATCAATACACAATTAAGCATTGATTTCGCGACCAGTACTAATAATAATCACTGATAAAACATTAGTAGTTGAATTAGCAAGCATTTAGTCTTCAAGCTGATCTAAATATTGCTGTATTTCACTCCAGTCTGGTTTGCATGCTAGCTCTCGTGGTAATTCTGAATTAAAGTTTATATAAATCTCTCTGCGTAAACAGTATTCATCATAAATTTCAGCATATGTTTCATAACGTGGTGCAAAGTATAATTTCAAAGTGGGCAAGTTTGCATCATCCCATCTTTGCTTGCTACGGCTATATAAAAATAATTTACCTAATGTGTGAAGTCGACCTACTTGTTGTCTCATACCTCTAAAAACAGCATAGGTTTGAAAATAAGACTGCCATTTATTGAGGTCTTCAATTGGTTTAGCTTTATTAGTCTGTGAGACATAGCGGTTAATAATATTAACTAAGTCTGTCTTCTTTTTCGCAACCACTTCTTTTTTCCATCTCCACGTCCAGCTAAAAGGTTTATTTGGAGTTCTATAAAATTTGTCTGAATCTGAGTTGTACTTTTTGTGCGTCATTCGAACAAGTTCTGCTGAACATCCAGCAAAATCTAATTCTAGATAAGGTTTAGACATGACGAACCTCAAAACCTCATCATCATTAAAGTAGCTGTGGATTAAGTCTGTTTCAGCAATAATATGCTCTCTAGAAAAAGACAACTCTTCCACTTCAAAGATTTTATCTTTGCCGATTTGCTTTTGCTGTTCAGTAGAGTGAATTGGCTGCTTACTGTGTCTATGACTATTGGGTGTGGTGATTAATAGAATAAATTGCCATCTGTTCTCATAAATCACGTCTTGAACAATCAGATCAGCAATAGGCTTGCCAGTCTTAAGACGATAATTCCTTTGCCGACTCGTTAAATTCAGGTCATATCTGTCCGTTAGTTTCTCGATGAGTTTCTTAATGTTGGTTGTTGATCCTATTCCATTATCAATACTAAATGATGAGTAAAAATAAGCTCCACGAGTCACTTTGTCCTGAATTTTCTGTGCTGTGTACTTGGTATGAGGGCTGTAATTAATCATTTTTTATCATCCAACAATACAGTTTAACTGTAAATCAACAATCCACTTTTCCTTGTGGAATCCCATTTTTTCGTTTGTGTCAGTCAACAATAGAAATTGTCTGAATTAAGGTGATTTTTACTTTTGAGCTTTGCTCAAAACCGCTATGGCATAGCCATAGCTTTATGAATAGTCACCTCACTTTGTAAGGTGGCAATTAAGTAGTTCCTAATGACGACACAAACTTCATAAGTTAAATTTATATTATTTAAAATTTATTATCAATATTATTGATATATAAAATTAGATGTACTAATATGAACTTATCAATCGAATAGTGGACTGACCATCCATCCTTAATTTTCTTCTTTGAAGTTTTGGATGGGTTAATGACCACCATTCAAAACTTTGATACATATTGCCGTGAGTACCTGAATTAACCATTCTTGTACTGCCGATGTAGCGGACTGCTGGGGAAACCTCGCTCGGTACGTTGCAACGGGGGCTGGAGAGCTGCAATGCTCTTCTTCTATCCGTTCATTCAACTTGGATTTAAGAGTTCCTATATGCAATGCATATAAAGTTGTTGGGCGACAAGGACACGGGAGCCTATAAGGAATTTATTCCGAAATGGTCATCTGGTTAGCAATAGCCAGATTAGATTTAAAACCTTGGTTTTGAATTGACACCCTGTTCAAGGTGATACAGTCAGGAGCAGCACAGGATGTGCGATAGTCTCCGTTAATAGCTGAGTGTGTATGCTTGATCGAGGCAAGGGTCAACGACTTGCGAAAAGTATGCTCATTTCCAATCACGATGGCTGCTGAGAGTACCGTGAGGTACTAGGACTTCGAGCCTAACGGTAGAGAAGTTGGCACCATTTAGCGCAAGCTGAATGGGTCGCTGGATAGCTTAAACGTGTAACGGCATTAATCGATAGATGCTGATTGGAGTGTAAGAGTTTTACCCTTTATAAAGTTGTGTATACATCATATCCCGATAAAACTAAGGAACTACGGTTGGGGGAAACAGGAAGTATGTATGCAAGCGAGAGGATAAACGGTCTGCACATTAAGACACTTTGAAATAACTTGGGAAGCACTGTATAGAGGACTTAAATTGGTTAAAGGTCTATCAATTTATACAGTGTGGGAGCGATGGCAAGTAGCGCATATAAAGCAAGTCTTACTTGTGGAAATTGTGATACAAATCTTCATAAGAAAAATTGTATGTAAGCGTCCGCTGAATCCCATGCCTATTTTTTAATTTTGGTCGGATTTCCAGCGGTGTGGCAGTAATTCTTCTATTTGGGTCACTTTATGCGTCGGCAGCCTTTTCAGCACATCACTTAAAT
>NZ_VPCP01000124.1:0-5871 GCF_013418145.1 Acinetobacter sp. YH12201
AATTTTCTGACAAATATTTCTCAAATAAACTTCGAGTAATTTCTACCATCAATCAATGAAAATAATTTCGATCAATCAACCAGTAAAAATCCACACAAGTTGTTCTTCATAATCTCTTAATGATCTTTCTAATACCTCGTCAGTATTAGAAGCTGGACTTTAATAAACTTAACAACTTAGCACTTCGTGCTTCGTTCGTTTCCGTCTATCTCGTCGGTATGGGGTGCATTCTAGAGGATTTCAGAATCATTGCAACCCCCAATTCACTATATTTTTCACGTATGTCTCTTTTTTCTACGAAAATTGCCAAAAAATCGCTTTTTTATCTAAATTTTGAGCATTTTTCTTAAAAAAATAGCGGATTCATTGTGATTCAAATAAAAACAACCCATTTTTTTAAGACCTGATAGCGATCAAAAAACTACGGAATTCCAATAAAACCCTAAAATTCCTTTTCGCTATAAAGGATTTTTAAAGCTTTCTCTGATTACAGACGATATTTTGCTCTTTTCCATCCGACTTATAGATATACAACACTTTATTCAAAGCAGCTTTCTACTTTTAGACAGATTTTTTGCGATTTAAAATGAATCCGTTATCTTTCCACCTCCTTTTCAACCACAAAAAATGAAGAACTCATAAAGATTGAACAGCCTATTCAGATGAATTAAGCTACATAGGGTGAATCATTACGCCCCAACCAATAACACATGACTTCTTCAATCATTTCTTTCTTACCCTTATAGTCTTCAGCAGCAAATAATAATTTAGCCCGACGCGGTAAACGTTCTTTGACCAATGAAAATAAAAGATAGTGAGAGGCAATATCTAATCGCTGTAATAAAGCATAGGCTTGCTCAAAAGATTCCTGCTTCTGTTCAGGCGTATCGTATTCAAATAGAAAACGTAAAATAAAATCGATTTCCTGATCAAAAATATCCTGAGTCTGGTAATGATACATAAATAATGCTTACCCTCTTTTTTATGACTTTTATAAATATTTTTGAGATTCCATATCACAAGCATGCTAATGATGGGATTCAATCTCAGCATTCATACTGCAGTCTAGCCCGTATTTCAAGCAAATGAAAAACGCAACAGTCCAATAAAAAATCAGCAGGAATCGTGGAAATTCAGAAATAAAAAAGGAAGAGATCTCTCCCAAAATCTCTTCCCTGGAGTTGAATCTTTATGCGATCCATCGTGTCATTATTATAGTTATCTACAAAAATTTAAAAAAAGCCTCTTGGGGAAGAGACTTAAAAATTGTGGAGTTATTCTTATATACCCTCTAGATATGTTTCTACACAATGTCTAGATGAATAAATCTTAAACATAAAATATGACAAAATCAAGACAATTGGAAAAATTTAAGTATTGTTTTTATAAGCTTTTTTTTGAATTTATATATTTATATAATTCATATATAACTAAAAAAATAAAAGCAGGCCGAAGCCTGCTTTTATTTCAACAACTTAGAATAATACTCAGTCTACAAAAGTCACTTTTGCAATTGCTTTTTTGCTGGCTTGAACGATCAAAGTCACGTTCTCTTTCACAGAAAAATTAGCATCAACCACATTCCAATCTACTTTAACAGCACCACGACCGATCGCATCTTTGGCTTGAGCCGCATTTTTAGTTAAACCCGCAGCACGTAAAATAGAGGTAATAAAGATTTCACCACCAAATTCGCCACGTGAAATGGTCACCTCAGGTGTTCCTTCAGGCAATTCACCTTCGGTAATCAGGTTACCCGCACCTTTATGTGCAGTTGCCGCAGCTTCGGCACCATGGAAACGCTCAACCAATTCAAGTGCAAGAATCTTTTTCACTTCTTGCGGATTACGACCTTCAGCCACTTCTTTTAACAGCTGCTGGATTTCTTCAATCGACTTGAAGCTTAACAAATCAAAATAACGCTCGATCAGGGAATCGGGCATTGAAAGAACTTTTTGGTACATCGCACCCGGTGCATCAAACACGGCAATGTAGTTACCTAAAGATTTAGACATTTTATTCACGCCATCTAAACCTTCAAGAATCGGTACCGTAATACAGACTTGTGCTTCCTGGTCATAACGACCTTGCAAAGTACGCCCCATCAACAGGTTAAAGGTTTGGTCTGTCCCCCCCAACTCTACGTCAGCATGTAATGCGACCGAGTCATAACCTTGCACCAATGGATATAAAAATTCATGAATCGCAATCGGTTGGTGGCTGTTATAACGTTTGGTAAAGTCATCACGTTCCAGCATACGTGCTACAGTCTGCTGTGAAGCCAGCTGGATTAAATCAGCTGCAGTTTTTTGAGCAAACCATTCAGAGTTGAATACCACCTTGGTTTTAGCCGGATCAAGAATTTTAAATACTTGCTCTTGATAGGTTTTTGCATTTTCCAGCACTTTTTCACGTGACAGAGGCGGACGTGTCGCGCTTTTACCTGTTGGATCACCGATCATGGCGGTATAGTCACCAATCAGGAAATAAACTTCATGCCCCAAATCCTGGAACACTTTCAATTTATTAATCAGAACCGTATGGCCCAAGTGCAAGTCAGGTGCAGTTGGGTCAAAACCCGCTTTAATTTTAAGCGGACGATTTTCTTTTAATTTCTTCAGAAGATCTTCTTCAGAAATAATTTCATGCGTGCCTCGTTGAATGAGGGCAAGTTGTTCTTCAGCCGGCAGGAAATTTGACATCACAAAACCCAAACACATCAGTTATTCAATTTGTGCGATATACTAACACTTTTTCAGCACATTGCAGGCTTAAGAATAATCATGACAGCGATCTATATTGGGGTAATGACCGGCACGAGCATGGATGGTGTCGATATTGTTGCTGCTTCTTTTGATCCCTTACAGCTTCATGCGACCCTCACTTTGCCATTTGATCCAGATCTTCGTGACGAACTGATGGCGCTCACCCTACCGGGCGACAATGAAATTGACCGTATGGGCAAAGCTGACGTTGCTTTAGCCAGCATGATTGGTCAAGGCATTAATACGCTCATTGAAAAGAACCATTTAGATCGTAACCAAATTAAAGCCATCGGTTCGCATGGACAAACCATACGCCACCGCCCTGAACATGGCTTCACCCTGCAAATTGGTGATCCCAACATCATTACCGAAATGACGCAAATTCCAGTCATTTCAGATTTTCGTCGTCGTGATATGGCGGCTGGCGGTCAAGGTGCCCCTCTGGTTCCTGCATTTCATCAAGCCTTGTTTCAGCATGACAACATTCATCGTGTAATTCTGAATTTAGGCGGGATTGCCAATGTCAGTATGCTGCCTGCCGGCAAACCCGAAGCGGTATTTGGTTTTGACACCGGTCCTGCCAATATTCTTATGGATGCCTGGTGTCAGCGTTATACTGGTCAGCCCTATGATGAAAATGGCAACTGGGCAGCCTACGGACAACCCATTCGCAGCCTGCTGGACCGCTTGCAGGCGCATGAGTTTTTCTCCAAAGAACCACCGAAAAGTACTGGCCGCGAAGACTTCAACCTGGAATGGCTGGATGAACAGATTCTCGACTGGCGTAATGACCTTGAATATGACGAATTAGAAGATACCCCTGAAAATGTTCAGGCGACCTTAATGAAACTGACCACCCGCGCCATTAAAAAAGCCATTTACCGTTCCGACATGGATACCGGTGAAGTTTATGTCTGCGGTGGCGGAGCCTATAACTCGAACCTGCTTGAACAATTGCGCTGGCGTTTACGCAAACACGAATGGACAGTACAAACTACAGCAGATTTAGGGCTGAGCCCAACCTGGGTGGAAGCAACTGCTTTTGCCTGGCTGGCTATGCGCTTTGTGAATCAGCAAAGTGGTAATCTGCCTGCAGTCACCGGTGCGGCTGGCTATCGTATTTTGGGAAGCATAACGGCCGTCTAAATATTTTTTAATGCAAAACTTCAGCATAAAAAGGTCTGCTTGATGCAGACCTTTTTATTTCTATACGTTTATAGAGCTATCTATTGCATCATTTTTTTAGCATTTTCACTGCGCAAGGCATTTAAAATTTGTTGTCCGGCTCGTCCGGTTGGGCTAAGCTCCAAACGAATCTGTTCCTGACGGATCGCTTGACGGGTTTTATCCCCAATCAGGCCATCTACAGTACCAATGTCATAACCGCGATTGATCAAGAATTGCTGAATTTCACGACGCTCTGCACGCGATGTTCCTGCATCATCAGTGGGCCAGGTTTTACTAAAGCCAGCACTCTGACCCTGTAAGCGATCAGACAAATGCGCAATCGCCAGAGCATAACTTTCCGCAGCATTATAACTATATATAGCATCAAAATTTTTAAAGACTAAAAATAACGGCCCTTTTTCACCCGCAGGTGCCATGAGACCTGCAGCAGATGACTCGCTTAAATTACCTTGAATTAACGCTGAACCATCCGCGCGAACCACGCCTTGACTGACCCAGCTGCTTAAAGCCTTTTTATTGCGACGGCTTTCACCCGCAATAGACATGCCTTCCGGAATTCTGACTTCAAAGCCCCAAGGCATGCCAGTTTGCCAGCCGCGTTTTTTCAGAAAATTGGCGGTTGAAGCCAGAGCATCTGTAGTACTGGACACCAGGTCACGGCGTCCATCGCCATCAAAATCGACAGCCAACTCATCATAAGTAGAAGGCATAAACTGGGTATGGCCAAATGCCCCTGCCCACGAGCCTTTCATTTGCTGTTCGCTTAAATCACCGCGCTGCAAAATTCGCATGGTGGTAAAAAATTCGCCACGGAAATACCCCTGGCGACGCCCTTCACAACTTAAAGTTCCCAAAGCCTGTAATAAAGGATAGCTTCCGGAAATATCGCCAAAGTTACTTTCTACACCCCAAACCGCCACCACGGTTTCAGCCGGCACCCCATAGGTGGCTGCAACACGATTTAACACCTCTCGGTGCTGGGCCAGTTTTTGTTGCCCCAACTGTACCCGCTCTTCATCAACCAGACCGGATAAATAGTCCCAAATCGGGGTCGAAAATTCAGGCTGATAATTCAATTTATCAATCACAGAATAATCAGGCGTTAAATTTTGCGTATAGCGATCATAGGTAGAGCTACTCACACCCGAAGTTATGGCTTGACTACGTAAGTTTGCCAGACATTGCTGAAAATTATTTTGCGAAGTCAAAATTTGATTGGCTGGTGGGGTTGAAGTGACTGTGACAGGTTGACCATTAATAATCAGCTCAGCATTGGCTTGAGTCATGGCAAGGAAAACTGAACCTAAAACGAAAGCTAAGCGCTGCATAGTATCCTTTACGATCTTTGAATTTAAATTATGCTTTTACCATACCACCATCAGCACATCGTTTCTGAATCAAATCGTAAATTTAAATTCATTTTCTTCATTTTAAATTCATATTTACTTTTGAATTTAAAAATTTTATCCACAGATTTTATTTTTAGTTTTTTTAAATTCAAAACATAAGGAAATATGAATTTAAATTTAAAGCAAAGTTTTAAATTTAAACGGCTTGTGGATAAGTTAATTCTGACCGTTTTTATAATCTTAGAAAGCTCATACTTTAAATTTAAAATCCTACTTTTTAAATTTAAAAGTTTAAATTCATTTCCTGCTCAAATACTTTGAATTCATATTTTTTTAAATTCAAATGCACGAGTTTAAATTTAAATTCATATTTTGAATTTATTTTTATCTTTTGAATTTAAAAATTTCTGCATTGTTTTACGACAATAAAACTAAAATACAGGTAAGCGTCCGCTGAATCCCATACCTATTTTTTAATTCGATTTAGGTTTCCAGCAGTGCGGCAGCAATTCTTCAATTTGGGTCACTTTGTGTGTCGGTAACCTTTTCAGCACATCACTTAAATAGGC
>NZ_VPCP01000125.1:0-5654 GCF_013418145.1 Acinetobacter sp. YH12201
GTTGGAACAAGCAAGGATGTATATCTTGCCGGAGAGAAGGAAAAGAAATTGTCCCAGGGTTGTGAAGCTAAAACCACAGAAATACCCAAGAAAATGCCAGTCAATTTCTTAACTGACTGGCATTACCCAATTGGGAGGTTTTTATTTGATTTTTACGAATTAATGATTGGCACAATCCAGCTACAGATAATCAGAATAATACCCAAATGACCCAACTTACGCGTGATTTTTTCTATCGTTGAAACCCGAACAGCAGGCTGCTGAGAAGCGTTTTTCATTTTTAGCGATGCCAGAGACTTATTGAAATGTAGGAATACGCCTAAATCGATACAAATTAAAATAGTACCGATATCGCTGACGATATCCATCAATTTATAATCTTGCAGGTATAGAGAAGTACCGACTTGATAGCAAAGAAAAAGAGCAAAGGCAAAACAGGCATATTGGAAAATGAGAGCAGCAATCCGCATAAAAATCTAAAAACAAAAATGATGGGTGTTTATAACATAAAAAAGCCAGTCTATTGACTGGCTTTTTTATTGCACAATTTTACCAATGCTCACCCGGGAACAAACGTGCATACGCTTTTTGAACCCAATTCAGTTTTTGTGGTTGACCTACCGAAGCAGAAGAGCTCGGGAACAGGTTGTAACCAATTGACATCAATTTATTGTTAATGTCTGGAGCAATAGAATAGGTAATTGAAGCCAAACGGCCTAAGTGGGTCGCAACTTTTTTCGGGCGTTTCACGATCGCATAGGCAATTAAATCGGCTGCCTGTTCCGGAGACAGGGTGGGTACGTATTTATAAATTTTGGTTGGTGCAATCATTGGGGTACGAACCAATGGCATATAAACTGAAGTAATGGCAATTTTATGCGAATGGACTTCGGCAGACAGACAGCGGCTGAATGCATCCAGTGCAGCTTTAGAAGCCACATAAGCGGAAAAACGTGTCGCATTGGCCAAGACACCAATCGAGCTGATATTGATGATATGGCCATCCCGGCGAATCATCATTTGTGGCAGAATATTCATCACTAAACGTACTGCACCAAAGTAATTCAGCTGCATGGTGCGTTCAAAATCATGGAATCGGTCGGTCGATTCATGAACTGCACGACGAATTGAGCGTCCTGCATTGTTGATCAGGATATCAATATGGTCTACGGAGGCTAAAATCTCTTTTGATACCTCATCAATAGATTCCATGTTATTTAAATCACATGGGAAAACAGATGCTTTGCCGCCCTTGGCTTCTATTTCTTGTTTGACTTGATCTAATGTTTCTTTGGTACGAGCCACCAACAGAACATGTGCACCGGCATCGGCGAGTTTATGTGCAGCGGTTAAACCAATACCACTAGATGCACCAGTAATTAAAACAACTTTGCCGTTGACTCGATTCTGAAAAAGTTTCTCTAGTTTAGAATTCACAATATTTTCCTGGTTTCAATAGAATAAAAATTTAGATTATTTTTTTAGTTGATTCTAGCGCTCAAAATTTGGGGAATTTAAGCTATTCTCGAGCCATTTATAATAGCGAATGTTAGGAAAAAATCTACAAATAAGTAATTGAATTTACAAATATAATTAGAGTAATTGCTCTATTATTGTTTTAACTGTTATTTAATTTTTACCATGAATTAAAACCAAAGCAAAGAGAAATAATCAAAAAATTATACTCAAATAAAAGTAGCCTTCTTTCGTTTAGAAAGAAGGCTAAATTGTACTCTAATCCAAAGCTTTAAACTTGCGCCAATGCCTGTTCCAAATCTGCAATTAAATCATCAATATGTTCAATACCGACAGATAAACGGACCATATCAATACTCACCCCTGCAGACTTCAGTTCTTCTTCATTGAGCTGACGATGGGTGGTAGTGGCAGGATGGCAGGCCAGGCTTTTCGCATCGCCAATATTGACCAGACGGGTAAAGAGTTGTAGGGCATCAATAAAGCGTGTTCCGCCTTCACGACCATCTTGCACACCAAAAGACAGAATTGCTGAAGGTTTACCTTTCACGTATTTTTGTGCCAGCGCATGCTGAGGATGATCTTTTAAACCAGCATAATTGACCCATTTGACTTTCGGATGCTGCTGTAAATATTCCGCGACCTTTTGTGCATTTTCAGTATGACGCTCCATTCGCAGATTCAATGTTTCTAAGCCTTGCAGGATCAGGAATACACTGAGGGGGCTAATGGCAGCACCGGTATTGCGTAGAGGGACCACACGCGCACGGGCAATATAGGCAGCCGCACCTAAGGCTTCGACATAATTAACCCCATGATAACTTGGGTCAGGTGTATTTAATACTTTGAAACGTTCAGGATATTTGCCCCAAGGGAATTTACCGCTATCAACAATGGCACCGCCGATTGAATTGCCGTGACCACCAATATATTTGGTCAGTGAATGCACGACAATGTCGGCACCATATTCAAAAGGTTTAAGCAGGGCAGGCGTGGCAACGGTATTGTCGACAATCACCGGTACACCATATTCATGAGCAATTTTAGAGATGGCTTCCAGATCGATGATATTGCCGAGTGGGTTGCCGATCGATTCGACAAACACCAGTTTGGTTTTCTCGTCAATTAAACCACGCAAGGCTTCAGGGTTTTGGTAATCAAAGAATCGAACTTCAATGCCCTGTTTAGGCAAAGTATGGGCAAACAGGTTGTATGTACCGCCATACAGCGTTGAAACCGACGCAATATTGTCACCAGCTTCGGCAATGGTCTGAATGGCATAGGTAATCGCTGACATCCCTGAGGCCAAAGCCAAAGCGCCAATCCCGCCTTCCAGTGCAGCCAGACGTTGCTCTAAGACAGCGGTCGTCGGGTTCATAATCCGGGTATAGATATTACCCTGAACCTTTAAATCGAACAGATCAGCCCCATGTTGAGTATTGTCAAAGGCATAAGAAGTGGTTTGATAAATGGGTACGGCGACTGCTTTTGTGGTCGGTTCTGGGCTGTACCCTGCGTGAATCGCTAAAGTTTCATCTTTATAAGTCATGTTTACATCATCTAAGTGAGTTAATTGTTTCGGTGGGTTATGCCATCAGTCTATCACCTGTGGATATGAATAAAAGTGCGTATTCTAGAAAAGAATATCTAATTTTCTTATATCTATGGGTTTTATTCAGTCACAATTCAATAAAACTGAGTATCTGCGATTGTGTTTAAAAAACCAACATGCCATTAGTTGTAACATTCTATTGAAGATGAAGGCTATGCCTTATTTTTTTTGTACTTTCATCGTATAATGCCCGCCAAATATTTGTTCGCATACTGCTGTGGGTAGAGTGCGAATGTTGCTTTTTCTATAGAGGAGTCCTACGTGGCCCAATATATTTACACGATGAACCGTGTGTCGAAGATGGTTCCGCCTAAGCGCGAAATCTTAAAAGACATCTCTTTATCATTCTTTCCAGGCGCAAAAATTGGTGTGCTTGGTTTAAACGGTGCAGGTAAATCGACCTTGCTCCGTATTATGGCTGGCGTAGATAAAGATTTCTCAGGTGAAGCCCGTGCTCAACCGGGTATTAAAATCGGCTACCTTGAGCAAGAACCACCACTTGATCCTAACAAAGACGTTCGTGGTAACGTTGAAGATGGTTTACGTGAACCATTGGATGCTTTGGCTCGTCTGGATGAAGTATTTGCTGAATATGCAGCGGAAGATGCTGACTTCGACAAACTTGCAAAAGAGCAAGAAAAGTTAGAAGCCATCATTCACGCTTGGGATGCGCATAACCTGACCAACCAAATGGATCAAGCAGCTGCTGCGTTAAACCTTCCAGCTTGGGATGCAGATGTCACCTTGCTTTCAGGTGGTGAACGTCGTCGTGTTGCACTGTGCCGTTTATTGCTTTCTAAGCCGGACATGTTACTTCTTGATGAACCGACGAACCATTTGGATGCAGAATCTGTATCTTGGTTAGAGCGTTTCTTGAAAGATTTCCCTGGCACAATTGTTGCGATTACGCATGACCGTTACTTCTTAGATAACGTGGCGGAATGGATTCTTGAGCTTGACCGTGGACATGGTATTCCTTACCAAGGTAACTATTCTTCTTGGCTTGAGCAGAAAAATGCCCGTTTAGAGCAAGAGAACAAGCAGGAAGAATCTTTTGCCAAAGCATTGAAAAAAGAACTGGAATGGGTTCGTTCAAATGCTAAAGGTCAGCAAAAGAAAAACAAAGCGCGTATGGAGCGTTTTGAAGAACTTAACTCACGCGAATTCCAACAGCGTAATGAAACCTCTGAAATCTACATTCCACCTGGTCCACGTCTAGGTAACAAGGTTGTAGAAGTTGAAGGGATCAGTAAATCGTTTGGCGATAAATTACTGTATAAAGATTTGTCTTTCACAGTACCACCAGCTGCGATTGTAGGTATTGTTGGTCCTAACGGTGCGGGTAAAACGACGCTATTCCGTATGATGACTGGTGAACAGCAACCCGATACCGGTACGGTAACCTTGGGTGAGTCAGTTAAAGTCGCTTACGTGGGTCAGATCCGTGACACCTTGGACGATAACAAAACCGTTTGGGAAGAAGTGTCGGGTGGTCTGGATATCTTGAAGATTGGTGATTACGAAATCGCATCACGTGCGTATATCGGTCGCTTCAACTTCAAAGGTCAAGATCAGCAAAAACGTGTAGGCAGTTTATCGGGTGGTGAGCGTAACCGTTTACAACTGGCGAAAATCCTGCAAATGGGCGCAAACGTGATCCTGCTGGATGAGCCATCGAATGACTTGGATATCGAAACCTTACGTGCACTGGAAGATGCAATTCTGGTATTCCCAGGTACTGTGATGGTGGTATCGCATGACCGTTGGTTCCTCGACCGTATTGCAACGCACATCTTGTCATTTGAAAATGAAACACCAGAATTCTTCACCGGTAACTATACCGAGTTTGAAGAATATCGCCGTAAGCGCGATGGTGATGATCTGGCAACGCGTCGTCAAAAATATCGTAAAATCGGTGCTTAATTCCCGATTTTGATGTGAAAAAAACCAGCCTTCGGGCTGGTTTTTTGATTAAAATGCAATTTGCGAATAACTATACATTAAAGTCTTTATTGCTTCCGGGTGACCTTGTTTGGCGGCTTTTTCGAGCCATTCCTGAGCATGGGTATAATTTTTATCTAGACCCAATTCACCATTCAAATAACACAGGCCCAGTTTATACTGAGAATCACGATGACCTTTGAGTGCCGCACTTAAAAAGTTCCAGACTGCATTGCGTTTATCCTGAATGGCAGGATTGTTTTCTGATGTGTGTTGATAGGCATGCAGGCGTTCAAAGGTCTGATGATGTTCAAGCGCTAATTTTTCGTAATATTGCCCTTGTGCATATTCTGCTTGCACTTCGGAAAGGGCATTTTGTCTTCCTTGTCTTGTTGAGTCGAATAAAGGTAACCAAGCGTAAATGATCTGTTCTATTTTATGCAGGATCATATTCAGCTCCTTATCATCTGGATTAAATGATTTTTATCCAATATTCTTAATATATTAGGACTTACGCAGTATTATTTATAGATTCTCTGTGGTAGCAGATGATTTTTATCGAGAATAAAGTCATCAATGAAGTTTTTGATCATTGGTCTAAATAATTTCTTCTGCCAACGATATA